>JBJTRZ010000439.1:0-2219 GCA_046076415.1 Armatimonadota bacterium | reverse complement strand
CGAGGTCGGAGGGCGTGGAACCGGGCGACCAGCTCCGCACCGAGACGACTCCGCCCCCGGGCACCCAAGGCGCCCCGCCCCACACCAAAGCATGGTTCTTGGAAACCGACCAAACCGTCTTTCGTCCGCGCGCATCGAGGTAGCTGCCCACGTTTCGGACCTCCGGAGGCGCGGCGAGCGCCTGGAGCGCGGCAAAGCACCATAGTGCCGTCAATGCGAAAAGGCGATCACGCAACGAGCAATTCCTCCACTCCGAGCAACCCCACGGCTTGCGTCAGCGCCGCCTTGGCGGTCGCGGTGGAACGTCCCGCGGCGACGATGGCGGAGGCCAAATCGATGCAGTATTCGGCGATCCGGTTCGGAGCCTGATGGGCGACGGCCTGCGCCACGATATCGTCGAGCCCGTTCGCCTTGGCGCGGACCAAAACCAACGCCGGATCCGAATCGTTGGTCGCGACCGGGAGGCGTCCCGCACGCGCGATCCGTTCGGTCAACGGGTCGGTTCTCCCTTGATCCAAGTCGAGCCACGCTGTCTCGCCGAGGGGGAACAATGCCAACCGCAAGCGCAACGCGGAGACCGTCAATCGGGCCACCAACGTGGCGACGTTCCACGGAGCGTCTCCCGGCCCATTGCGACGTTCGATGCCTCCGTCGAGGATTCGAACCGGATGGACGATGGCGATGCGCAGGCGCTCCGGATCGACACCGACCGCTCCGAGTCCCACCCATGTTCGCGCAACGTAGTCCTCGTGGCGGGTATCCCACAGATCCACGGCCAGGTCGAATCCCCGTAGGAATTTGTCGCGATGATAGGCGAGATCGACCGCGAGATAGGTGGGGCGCCCGTCGGCTCGCTTGAGCACACGGTCCTGGGAATCTCCCTGCGATGCCGATCGGAGCCAAACCGCGCCGTCGCGCACCTCGGCATTGCCGCCCGCCAGCAAATCCGACACGACCGCGTCGACGGCACCCGATCCAACCACGGTGCTCTCCCGAACGATCCGATCGAATTCGATGCCCACTGCGCGCAGGGAATTCCACGGTTCGTCCGTCGTTTCCGCCGAAGCGCCTCCGGAAAGGTCGTTGACGTAATACTCCCGGCATACTTCGGCGCCGATGTGCGACCAAGCGCGTGCGAGCACATCTCCCGCTATGCCTTGACGGACCCGATCCGCCGTGATTGGAGCACCCGGGTCCGCGGAAACATACTCCAATATCGCTCGCCTTTTATCCGGCACGGAAATGATTCCTCCAAACAAACGTTTCAGCCAGGCCACGCAAGACCCTTACACCGAATACACCACAACTTCGTGGGTTCGCGTGGGAAAACGACAACCCGCGCATCGCTTCGCGCGCTTCGAACCGGACGTCGCGAAAATCGGGTGCCGTCCTCACGGCTGGCACGCGATCACTTCCCGCCGAATCCGATCCCAGGTGCAGGGTTCGCCCCGCAGCAACCACTCCGCAACTCGAAGGATCGGCTCCAGGAGTTCGCTCTCCACCAACGCCCCGGCGGTGTTGTCGTAGGAAGCCAATATGCAGCTCCGGGCAGCACCAAGCAACCGGTCGGACTCCTCGTCGCCTCCGGGCGCTTCGATGTTTTCCGTCAGCTCGTGCAACCAGCCGTAGGGCAAAACATCGGAGGCTCCCCCGGCAAACACGATCGCGTCCTCCCCGGGCGACCGCGCCAAGCCGCGCGCACGCCGCCCGCACAGCCACACCACCGACTCGCGCACCAGTCGGCGTTGATACGCTCCGAGGTCGTCGATCTTTTCTTGTTCCCGACGCCACCGCTGGTCGGCGAGCCACTGTTCCCCTTCGTCGCTCAGCAACGCGCTCACGAATTCGTGCTCGAGATCCATCCACACGGCCGAAACGGCCCGTCCGGCCCGCGTGTAGACCTCGGCGGCGGGTACGGCGAGGGGAGGGATTTCGGCCATGAATGCGCTTTCCCCGTCGGCACTTCCGGTTCCTCCCGGTATCATCGCAGCGATGTCCCCGTTGGAGATCGCTCCCGAGCGCTTGCGTACGTTCCTAGTAGGGCGCCTCCTGCCAAATCCGCCGCCAAATGTCGGCGTGGAGGACGTCGTCCGCGACCTCGGCTTCGTGCAGGAGGATTCCATCGACGTTTGCGGTCGAATGCACGATCTGATCCTCAGGAACCGTCGTGCCGCCCATGGTCCGCAGGACACGATCCAAGCTGCATACGGTGCCGGGAG
>JBJTRZ010000438.1:0-17005 GCA_046076415.1 Armatimonadota bacterium | reverse complement strand
CGGGCACGGCCACCTTCGATGAAGCCACCCGGCGGCTGGCCGGGAACCGGGACGGGAACGACCCGTTCTGACCTGGGAGGGTGCGGGATGCTGCACGGTATAGAACGACTCGTCGACCTCGCGGGGATCCGCCACCACGGCGACCCCGGCACCGATCCGGACCGACTCCGGGAAGCCATTCGGACCGGCGACCTCGCCGCGCTCGCGGCCACCGGCGGCCACTTCGCGGGAACGGCGCGCGATGGGCAGACCGTGCGCATGGCGCGGACCATCGGACAGCCCCTGCGCTATTTCGTGGCGAAGATGTTCCACGGCCCGTTCCTGGTCGTGGCGGAGCGGATGGAGACCATCTACGACTGGTGCGTCGAGCAGAAGATCGGCTGGCAGTTCGACCCGGCGTACACCCGCATGGTGCCCGCCCACCATCTCATCGAGCTCGACCAGATCGGGTGCCCCGACCCGTCGCCGCGCTGCCATCGTTTCTGGACGCCCGAGGAGGCCACCGGTCCGGCCGACATCGCGGAACTCGGGGCCCGCTACGTGGGCGCGGCCAAGGACGCCACCCGCGACTGGCTGCGCACGGTGCCCGCCGACGCTCCGGTGGCGGTCGCCTTCTCCGGCGGTGTCGACTCCGCGTCGGTGCTCCTCCTCGCCCGGGCCGCCCAAGCCGAACTGGGCCGCGACCCCGACCTCATCCGACCGTTCACCCTCGATCTGGGCGGAGGAGCGGACGCCGCGCAGGCGGAGCGGATGGTGGAGGATTTGGGACTGCGCCACACCTGGGAACGGATCGCGCAGCCCGCAGAGCGCTACTCGCTCGAGGAGGCCATCCGCACGATTGAGGACTACCACCCCCTCGACGTGGCGTGCGCCGCGGCGGGAATGCTGCTGGCCGCGGGAATCCGGGAGCGACACCCCGGGATCAAGCACCTGATCGATGGCGATGGCGGCGATGAAAACCTGAAGAGCTACCCGCTGGAGGACTCCGACCTCACCCTGTCGTCGATCCTGCGCAACCCGCTGCTCTATCAGGAAGGCTGGGGCATCGACGCGATCAAGCACAGCCAAACGTATTCCGGGGGCCTTTCGCGGGCCTATGTCCGGAGTTGGGCGCCGGCCAACCACCACGGCTTCGAAGCGTTCTCGCCCTACACCACCCGCCCGGCGATGGACGCCGCGGTTCGGATTCCGTTTTCCGAAATCCTGGACGGTTCGCTCGAGCGCCTCTACACCCTCAAGGGGGATCTGGTGGCGGCGGGCGTGCGCGCCGTGCTCGGATCGGAGATGCCGGTGCACCCGAAACGTCGTTTCCAGGACGGCATCGCGGCGGCCGCGCGCACCAGCGAGCAACTGGGCGGCGACACGGAAAACAATCCCGCATACCGCGATTGGCGCGTCAGCAAGGCGTGGTGCCGGCGCGTGTTCCAACGGCAGTGGGAGGAGAAGCTGCGCGCCGCGTGGGAGGACGCCGAACAGCTCTCCGGCAACTACGTTCCCGGGCTCGAGAACATCCAGCTCCAGTAGCCCGTGCACGAGGCGTCGTTGGCCCGCCGCATCCTCGATCTCGTGGACGATGCGGCGGGTGGACCGCCCCCGCGCCGCGTGGCGGTGGTCCATGTCCGCGTCGGCGCGTTCCAGAGCGTGGTGCCCTCCGCCCTCGAGTTCGCGTTCGAAGCACTGCGCGCGGGCACCGTGGCCGCGGACGCCCGGCTCGAACTGACCCTCGAACCCGTCGTGTTGCGCTGCCCCGCGTGCGGCGACCAGCCCCTCCCGGGTGCGGAGTTCGCGCCGTTTTGCCCGACCTGCGGCGCGGTCGCCGATCCGGTGGCGGGCATGGATCTGGTGCTCTCCGCCGTCACGTTCGAACCCGAATCCTGACCCGGCGAAATTCGAGGGCGCCGCTTCCGCCGGAACGGGGATGACATCGGCGCGCTCGTGGCGCATCCTGATCCCGATCATGCACGCGCCCGAATCCCCCGCGCAGACGTCCCCGCCGCGCCGCGAAGTCGGGCACAATGCAGCGGTGGAGCGCGTTCCCATCGAAGTTTCCCTGCACGCCGCCAACGATCGCGCGGCCGACGCGTTGCGCCGCCGATTCCACGCCTCGGGAACCTTGGTCGTGAACCTGCTTTCATCGCCGGGATCGGGAAAGACCGCGCTGCTCGAAGCGTTGTTGCCCCGCTGGTGCGCGGGCCGCACCGCCGCCGTGGTCGTCGGCGACCTCGCCACCGAGCTCGACCGCGAACGGCTCGCCGCCACGGGAACCCCCGCCGTGCAAATCGTCACCGGCACCCTCTGCCACCTGTAGGCCGATCTCGTGGACACGGCGATCCAGCGTCTCCCCGGACCGCACCCCGACCTGCTCGTGATCGAAAATGTCGGCAATCTGGTGTGCCCCGCCAATTTCGATCTCGGGGAAGATGTCCGCATCGTGCTCGTTTCCACCCCCGAAGGCGCCGACAAACCGCGCAAATACCCCCATGTGTTCCAACGCGCCGATCTGGTGCTGCTGACCAAGGCCGACCTGCTGCCCCATCTCGATGCGCGCGCGGAGGATTACTTGGCCGCCGTCCGCCGCGTCAATGCCAAAGCCCCGGTCGTGCCGGTTTCGGTGAAAACCGGCGAGGGGCTCGAGGTGGTTTCGGCATGGCTCGAGGAGCACCACGCGCGCAAACAGTCCGGGGGCGCGCGATGACCGCCGGTTTCCTGCCTCGCGCCGATTTCGACACGTTGCTCGCCGTGCTGCGGGGGGACGGATGGACGGTGGTGGGGCCGACGGTGCGCGACGGGGCGGTGGTTCTCGACACCGTCGCCTCGGCGAGCGAACTGCCCATCGGGGTCGGCGATGTGCAGGAGGCCGGCACCTACCGTCTGCGCGAGCGCGGCGACGACGCGCTGTTTGGTTTCAATCTGGGCCCAAGCAGCTGGAAGCCGTGGCTCCACCCACCGGAGCTGCCCCTGATGCGGATCCATCGCACGGAGGAGGGACTCCGTTTCGAGGAGCTTGCGGTGCCGATTCCCCGACTCGCGTTCCTCGGGGTCCGTTCGTGCGAGGTGCGCGGCATCGACGTGCTCGAGCGCGTGGTGGCCGGCGGCGCCCACGCCGACCCGGATGCCGTGGCGCGCCGCGCGAACACGCTGGTGATCGCCGTGCACTGCGGGCAAGCGGCCGCGACCTGTTTTTGCGTTTCCCTCGGAACCGGTCCCCGCGCACGCCACGGGTTCGACCTCGCCCTCGGCGAAATCGGCATCGGGGCGGAGCACGGTTTCTTGGTGGAGGTCGGGTCGGACGCGGGACGTGCGATCGCGGAACGCTTGCCGTTGGTTCCCGCCACCGACGGCCAATCGGCCGCGCTCGAGGCCGCGGTGGAGCACGCCGGCGCGTCCATGGTCCGCCGTTTGGACACGGACGGGCTGCGCGAGGACTTGCTCGCCGGGCTGGAGGATCCGCACTGGCGAACGTTCGACGACAAATGCCTCTCGTGCGGCAACTGCACCGCCGTGTGCCCCACCTGTTTCTGCACCGAAGTCGCGGACACCACGGACCTCGCCGGCGCGACCGCCACGCGCACGCGCCGCAGCGACAGTTGCTTCCACCTCGACCACAGCCGCGTTCACGGTGGCGCGGTTCGCGGCACCACCCACGCCCGATACCGGCAGTGGATCACGCACAAACTGGCCACCTGGCACGACCAATTCGGGGAATCGGGGTGCGTCGGCTGCGGGCGGTGCATCGCATGGTGCCCCGTGGGCATCGATATCGTGGCGGAAGCGGCGACCATCCGCGCCCGTCGCGCGGAGAAATCGCAATGACCGATCTCGAACCCATCCTCGCCGCCCATCCGTTCTTCCACGACCTCCCCCCCGAGCATCTCGCGGTGGTCGTCGGATGCGCGTCGAATGTTCGGTTCGCGCCCGGCGAGGCGCTGTGCCGCGAAGGCGCCGAGGCGGACCGGTTTTTCCTGATCCGCGAGGGACGCGTGGCGTTGCAACTCCCCACGGGACGCGGCGATGCGCGAACGTTGCAAACCCTCGACGACGGAGACATCCTCGGTTGGTCGTGGCTGATCCCGCCGTACCACTGGCACTTCGACGCCCGCGCGGTCGAACCGGTCCGGGCGATCGCGCTCGACGGCAAGTGCCTGCGGGGCAAGTGCGAGGCCGACCACGAACTGGGCTACCGCCTGCTGCGCCGCTTCGCCCACTTGCTCGGGGAACGGCTCGATGCCACCCGGTTGCAGTTGCTGGACTTGTACCGGTTTCCCGGAGGGACCGCGTGACCAATCCAATGCTGCCGCGGCCGTTCCGGGTCCACGCGCGGCGCAGGGAAACCTCCGACACGTTCACGCTCGTGCTCGAACCCGCCGACGGTGGCCCGGTGCCCGGGTTCGCACCCGGCCAATTCCACATGCTCACGGCCCACGGAGCCGGAGAGGCCGCCATTTCCATCTCCGGCGACCCCGCCGACGACCGGACCGTGGTCCATACCATTCGCGCCGTGGGAACCGTCACGCGCGCACTGCAGCGTCTTCGTCGCGGCGACGTGCTCGGGTTGCGTGGTCCCTACGGCAAAGGATGGGATCTCGAATCCGCGTCCGGCGGCGATGTGGTGATCGTGGCCGGGGGCATCGGGCTCGCGCCGCTGAGGCCCGCGCTCCACCAGCTCGCGGCGGAGCGCGCACGCTACGGATCCGTGATCGCCTGCATCGGCGCGCGCACGCCGGAGGATCGCCTGTACGCCACGCAAATGGAGCGCTGGGCCGAACGCGGAATCCTCGACGTGCGCTCCACGGTGGACCATGCCGGCCCCGATTGGACCGGCCGCGTCGGCGTGGTCACCGACCTGCTCTCCCGCGCGCGCTTCGATCCCGCGCGAACCACCGCGCTGGTGTGCGGTCCCGAAATCATGATGCGCGTGGCGGCGTCCGCCCTGCGCCGCACGGGAGTTCCGGAATCGCGCATCCGCGTGTCGATGGAGCGCAACATGCGCTGCGCGATCGGTCAGTGCGGCCACTGCCAATTCGGGCCCCATATCCTTTGCACGGACGGCCCCGTGTTTCCGCTCTCGGAGGTTGCACGTTGGATGGAGGTGGCCCAGCTGTGAAATCCACCCGCAAACCCAAGCTCGCCGTCTGGAAGTTCAGTTCGTGCGACGGTTGCCAACTCTCGCTGCTGGATTGCGAGGACGAACTCCTGGCGATCGCCGATGCGATCGAGATCGCGCATTTTCCGGAAGCCACGCGCCGCGTCGTGCCCGGACCCTACGACCTGTCGTTGGTGGAGGGATCGATCACCACTCCGGGAGATGCTCGGAGAATCCAGTCGGTGCGCAAACAATCCAAGGTGCTGGTCTCCATCGGCGCGTGCGCGGTGTCCGGCGGTGTCCAAGCGCTGCGCAACCACGCCGACGCCGGGGCGTGGGCGCACCGGGTGTACCCGCGCCCCGAATGGCTGCGCGCCTTGCCGACATCCACCAACATCGCCTCCCACGTGAAGGTCGACTTCGAACTTCCGGGATGCCCCGTGGATCGCGACGAGTTGCTCGAAGTGATCTCCGCGTTCCTCAATCTCCGCAAGCCCGCGCTGCCCACCCACTCGGTGTGCGGGGAATGCAAACGGCGCGGCGTGGTCTGCCTGACGGTGGCCCACGGAACGCCGTGCCTGGGTCCGGCGACCCGGGCCGGTTGCGGCGCGATCTGCCCGGCCTACGGACGAGGGTGTTTCGGATGCCACGGACCCTCCGAGGCATCCACGCCCGCTCCACTGACCCGCCGGTGGACCGAACTCGGCATGGCGCCCGATGCCGCGATCCGCGCTTGGGCGGGGATCGCCGGCGATGCCCCATCGTTCCGCGCCGAAGCGGAGCGGATTCGGTCGACGCGGGAGGAACGCACGTGAGCGACACGGAGCGCCGGGTGGTCGTGCGCAACCTCGCCCGGGTCGAGGGAGAGGGTGCCCTGCATTTGCGGGTTCGGGGAAGCACGGTGGTCGAGTGCCAGCTCCGCATCTTCGAGCCTCCGCGGTTCTTTGAAGCGTTGCTCGAGGGGCGCGACCACGGCGAGGCTCCCGACATCACGTCGCGGATCTGCGGCATCTGCCCCATCGCCTACCAAGTCGGGGCCGCCCGGGCGATGGAGGCGGCGCTCGGGATCGAGGTGGACGGCCCGCTGCGCGACCTGCGCCGACTGATCTACTGCGGCGAATGGATCGAAAGCCAGATCCTGCACGCGGGGATGCTGCATGCTCCCGATTTCCTGGGCTACGACGACGCGATCGCGATGGCCAAGGACCATCCGGACCGCGTCCGCCAAGTGTTGCGCCTCAAACAGCTGGGAAACCGCATCGTTCGCGAACTCGGTGGGCGCGAGATCCATCCGGTCAACGTTCGCGTGGGGGGATTCTGGAGCACGCCCCGGGTCCGGGAGTTGGCGCCCCTGCGCGAAGCGCTGCTCGAGGGCCGCGATCTGGCCACCGATTTCGTCCGCTGGACCGGCACGTTGCCGATTCCGGATTTCCATCGGGAAGTTCCGTCGGTGGGGTTGCTGGCGGACGGGGAATATCCGATCGACCGCGGCGATCTCGTCGCCTCCGATGGCCTGCACATTCCCGTGGATCGTTTCCTCGACCATTTCGAGGAGGAGCAGGTGCCGTGGAGCAACGCGCTGCACGGTCTGCGCACGGGCCAAGGCGCCTACCGCGTCGGTCCGATCGCGCGCTGGAATCTCAATCACGACCAACTTCCGGCGTGGATACGGGACGTTGCGCGCGGGGCGGGCCTCGATGGACCCTGCCACAACCCGTTTCGGAGCATTGTCGTGCGGGCCGTGGAGGCGCTTTACGCATTCGACGAAGCCCTGCGTTTGATCGATGGATATGTCGCCCCGCCGGCGCCCACCGTGCCCCACGCGGTCCGCGCGGGGACCGGTGCGGCGTGCACCGAAGCGCCGAGGGGAATCTGCTGGCATCGGTACACGATCGACAACGACGGACGGATCGTTTCCGCGAGGATTGTCCCCCCCACGTCGCAGAACCAACGCACCATCGAGGACGATTTGCGCCACATGGTTCCGGGCTGGCTGGATGTCGACGATGCCACCCTGACCTGGCGGTGCGAGCAAGCCGTGCGCAACTACGATCCGTGCATCTCGTGCGCCACCCATTTCCTCAAACTCGACCTGCGAAGGGACCACTGACATGAATGGCATCACGCGCGTGATCGGAATTGGAAACGCGTATCGAGGCGACGACGCGGCGGGGATCCGGGTGGCCAAGGCGCTCCGCGACGCAAAGGTGATTCCTCCGGCGAGGATCCACCAATGCGACGGCGACGGCACGGCGATCATGGGGTGGTTCCGCGACGCGGACCGGGTGATCCTGATCGACGCCGCGGAGGGCGACGGGGAGCCGGGGACCATCCGGCGCATCGATGCGGTGGCCGAGCCCATGCCCCGCGATCTGTTCGCCCGGTTCAGCCATACGTTCGGCATCGCGGAAGCCATCGAGACCGCCCGCTCGCTCGGCGAACTTCCCGGCACCACCGTGGTCTACGCCATTGTCGGCGCATCGTGGGAGCCTGGCGGCGCGATGACGCCGGCGGTGGCCAAGGCGGTGAACGAGGCGGTGCGAACGATCACGGCGGAGCTGAAGGACCGGGGTTGACCGATCGGAGGCGCCGGGTCCGTTTCCGCTGGACCGGTTGCGTCCAAGGCATCGGCCTGCGCCCCGCCCTTGCCCGGCTCGCCTCCCGGCACGGCCTCGGAGGAACGGTCGCGAACGAACCGGGGGCGGTGGTTTGGGAATGGGAAGGTGAACCGCGCGCCGTGTCGGCCGCGATCGCGGAGCTGGAAACACTCGATGTGCCGGGGCTGCGGGTCGACGGCGCGCAGTGCGAGGAACTGCCCCCCGCACGTTCGCCCATCGACCGGTTCACGCTGATGTCGGTGGGCGCGACCGACGCCACGTCCGGCTGGAGCCTCCCACCCGACCGGGCGCCCTGCCCCGATTGCCTCGCCGAACTCGCCGATGCAAACGCGCGTCGCCATCGCTACCCGTTCCTTTCGTGCACCCGCTGCGGACCCCGTTGGACCACGGCGGTGGCCCCGCCCTGGACCCGTGCGAACACGACGTTCGCTGCGTTTCCCCCCTGCGCCCTCTGCCGGGCGGAGTTCAAAAACCCCGAGGATCGCCGTTTCCACGCGGAAACGATCGCCTGTCCGGCGTGCGGGCCAAGGCTCGCGTGGCACGATGGGTCCGGGCCGGCGAGCACGTTCGCGGACGAGGCGGTGCGGGCGGCGGAGGCTTGTTTGCGCGACGGTGGCATCGTGACCGTGCTGGGTACTGGCGGGTTTCATTTGTGCGTCGATGCGCGATCGGACGCAGCCGTGGCGCGCCTGCGTGCCCGCAAAGTCCGGCCGGGAAAACCGTTTGCGGTGCTGTTTCCCTCCCTCGAATGCCTGCGCGACCACGCGCTGTCGGACGCGCTCGAAGGGGACGTGCTGCAGGGCCCGGGTCGGCCGATCGTACCGGTGCGGTTGCGCCCGGATCACGGGCTCGCGGGCGAGGTGGCGCCCGGACTCGACACGGTCGGCGCCCTGCTGCCCCCCACGGCGTTGCACCATCTGCTCGCGGTGAATTTGGGATTTCCCATCGTGTGCACCAGCGGCAACGTGGCGGGAGAACCCGTGCAGTGGAACGTCGAAACGGGCCGGAGCCGCCTCGCGGGGATCGCCGATGGATTCCTGGTGCACGATCGAGCGATCGCTGCGCCCGCCGACGATCCGGTGGTGCGGGTGCTCGACGGCGCACCGACGGTGGTGCGCCACGGACGGGGCACGGCGCCGGTGGTTCTGGGCTTGCCGAACCCGATCGAACCGACGCGGGCTTGGGGTGGGCACCTCAAGGCGGCGCCGGCCGTGGCCCAGGGGCTACGCGCGGTGTTGGCCCCCCATGTCGCCGACCTCGACACGCTCGCCGGCGTCGACGCGCACCAACGCGCCATGGACCACCTGGCCCGCTTCGAAGGCATCCCGGCGCATGCCGAGGCGCTCCACGACCTCCACCCCGAATACGCCACCACCCGGCTCGCCGTACGGTCGAATTCCCGTTCCCACGCGGTCCAACACCATCGGGCGCACGCCGCCGCCATCGTCGCCGAACACGCCGACCCCGGGCCGTTCCTCGCGGTGGTCTGGGACGGCGCGGGGTATGCCGGAGACGGCACGGTGCGCGGAGGCGAATTCCTCGCACGCGACCTCGAGGGCGATTGGCGCTCCGCGGGCGAACTTCCCCGGTTCCGGCTCCTTGGCGGGGATGTCGCGGCGCGGGATCCACGGCGCTGCGCCTATGCGGCTCTGCACGCTTGGGTGTCGGTGGAGGCCGCGGAAGCGTGGGCGGAGGCATCCGATGGGGGATTCGATGCGCGCGAACGGTGCGTGCTCCGCACGATGCTTGAAACCGGCGTTGCTTCGCCCTGGACCACGTCCGCGGGGCGGTGGTTCGATGTGGTCGCGGCCCTGCTCGGAATCGCCCGATCAAACACGTGGGAAGGAGAGGCGGCGGTCCGTCTCGAGCAGGCCGCCGGCCGATCCGACGCTCCGTTTCCCTTGCCCAATTTCCGGTTCGAAACGGATGGGGCGAGCACGGCGGGGGAATTGCTCCGCGGTATCCTGTCGGCGAGGCGGCAGGGCGTTTCCGCGCCCGATCTGGCGGCCGGATTCCACGCCATGCTTTCCCGATGCGTGGTAGCTCGAGCCAAGGCGGAAGGGCTGCCGGCGGTGGGTTTGACGGGGGGATGCTTCGTCAACCGCGTGCTGGTCGAAGGGACCGCCGCGGCGCTGCGCTCCGCCGGATTCACGGTGCGCGTGCACCGGCGCGTGCCGCCGGGCGACGGTGGGTTGGCCTACGGACAAACCGCGGCCCGGGCCGCGGAAGGAGGACGGGATGTGCCTGGCGATACCGGGGCGTCTTGAGTCGATCGAGGACGACGACCCGTTGATGCGGAGGGGGCGCGTGCGCTTCGGTGGTGTGGTGCGCGAAATCCATTTGGCGTTGGTGCCGGAGGCGGAACCCGGAGACGACGTGTTGGTGCACGTGGGCGTGGCCTTGTCGGTCATCGATCGCGCCGAGGCGGACCGGCTGCGCGCGTTGCTCGAATCGATCGGCGAAGCGTCTCCCGATGATCACCGTACCGAACCCGGGACACGGCCGTGACCGAAACGGAACCGCTCCGGGACCCGGCGGCCGTGCGGGAACTTGCCGTGCGTATCGAGCGGCGCACGACGCGGCCATGGACGCTGATGGAGGTGTGTGGGGGGCAGACCCACGCGATCGTCCGCAACGGCCTCGACCAACTGCTGCCCGAGGGCATCGTGCTGCGCCACGGACCGGGGTGCCCGGTCTGCGTCACGCCCGCGGAGTCCATCGACCGCGCCGTGGCGATCGCGCGCCGCCCCGGGACCATTGTTTGCTCCTACGGCGACATGCTCCGGGTTCCGGGCTCCGCCACGGACCTGCTGCGCACCCGCTCCGAAGGCGGCGACGTGCGCATTGTCTACTCCCCGCTCGAGGTGCTCGGGATCGCGCGGGACCATGCTGACCGGCAGGTCGTTTTCCTTGCCATTGGTTTCGAGACCACCGCGCCGGCCCATGCGCTGCTGGTGGAGCAAGCCCGCGCACTGGGTTTGGACAATGTGTCGTTGCTGGTCGCCCACGTGCGCGTGCCGCCCGCCCTCGCCGCGCTCGCCGGGTCGGGCATCGACGCGTTCCTGGCGGCGGGGCATGTGTGCACGGTGATGGGCGAGGACGAGTATCGGCCGTTCGTGGAGCAACACCGGGTGCCCGTGGTCGTGACCGGATTCGAACCGGTGGACCTGATGCGCGGAATCCTGGCGGCGATCGATCAACTCGAGGACGGAAGAGCGGAAGTGGGCAATGTCTACGAGCGCGTGGCGCGCCCCGGTGGCAACCCCGAGGCACGCGCTCGGATCGAGCGGGTTTTCCGGACCGTGGATCGGGAATGGCGGGGCATCGGTCGAATTCCCGACAGCGGATGGGGACTTGCAGACGCGTGGCGCACGTTCGACGCCGAGGATCGTTTCGCGCACGTGCTCGATACGTTGGAACCGGTGCGGGAGGATTCACGGTTGGAATGCCGTGCCGGCGACGTGCTGACGGGCCGAATCCGTCCGCGCGAATGCCCCTCGTTTGGAACCGTCTGCACGCCCGCCACTCCCCTTGGCGCGCCGATGGTGTCGGGGGAGGGCGCGTGCGCGGCTTGGTTCCGATACCGGGGCGCGGTTCCGTTGCCGGGAGTGCCGATATGAACCCCGCCTGCCCGGTCCCGTTTTCCCGCCACGATCGGGTGCAGCTTGCCCACGGCGGTGGCGGAGCCCTCACCCGGGAATTGATCGACGGACTATTCGCCCCGGCGTTCGGTCTGGTGGGAACGCCGCTGCACGACGCGGTGGAAGTGGCGATTCCCGGAGACCGGGTGGTGGTGGCGACGGATGTCCACGTGGTGGACCCTTTGTTCTTTCCCGGCGGCGATATCGGGGCGCTGGCGGTGCACGGTACGGTGAACGATTTGGCGATGGGCGGCTCGCGGGCGCGGGCGCTCGCCATCGGCTGGATCCTCGAGGAAGGGCTTCCCCTCGACACCCTCGCCAGAGTGGTGGAATCGGTGCGCCGCACGGCCGAAGCATGCGGAGTGCGGGTGGTGGCGGGCGATACGAAGGTGGTGCCACGCGGGGCCGCGGACGGACTGTATTTATCCTGCACCGGGCTCGGGGAACGAAGGGTCGATCCCGCACCATTCCCCGCCCGTATCGTCCCGGGCGACCGCATCTGGCTGAGCGGGGACCTCGGCCGCCACGCGGTGGCCGTGCTCGCCTGCCGTTCCGGGCTGGCACTCGAAACGCCGCTCGAGAGCGATCTGGCCGATCTCGCCCCCACGGCGCTCGCAATCGCGGACCAATGCCGGGCACACTGCCTCCGCGATGTCACACGCGGTGGGCTCGCCGGGGTACTGGCCGAACTTTCCACCGATACGGGCCTGGGGATGGAGATCGAGGAGGAACGGGTGCCGATCGGCGAAGCGGTGCGGGGAGCGTGCGGGCTGCTCGGGCTTGATCCATTCGCGCTCGCCTGCGAGGGCCGCTTCGTGGCGTTCGTGGCCCCCCGCTTCGATTCCAAGACCGCCGACCTGCTGGGTCCGGGCGCGGCGCCCATCGGGGTGGTGGGAGGCGCGCCCGGCGCCCGCGTCCGCGGCGCCTACGGCGTGCTCCGCCCGCTGGAGATGCCCTACGGCGAGCTGCTGCCGCGCATCTGCTGAATCCCGGGCGCTTTCACCGGCGGGCGACGGGTTCGGCCACGGCGGCGTAGGGTTCGCGGGTGGACTTTCCCGCGACCTCCACGGTTTCCCGGTTGGGATTGAACAGAACCCATTCCACCCGGCCCGGAGTCGTCTCCACGCGCAGCAAGGACACCGACGCATCGTCGCGCACCGCCGTGATCCCCGACGCTCCCGCGGTGGCGTGCAACACGTCCGCGTAGGACGCTTTGGCGCCCGCTTGATTGGAACGGATCGCCGGCCGATACGGCGGATGCGGGAGGTACACCTGCGTGAACACCTGCCGATCGCCCACCCGGGGCGTGCCCTCCCAGACATAACGGACCTGCGCGGGGCACGCGATGGCCCGCGGGTCCTCCTCCAGACGATCCACCACCTGCAACCGGCAATCGGCCCGCGGAGCGAACCACACCAGCAGATCGGCGGGTGGATTGCGCATCTCCACCGCCCCATTGCTGGCCACCAAGCCGTTCATGAACGTGTTGGCCCAGTGTTCGCCCACCTGCGGCCCGACATTGCGCGTGTTCCACAACGCCGCGAGGCGGGCCGGGAACGATTCCTCGAACGTTGCGATCTCGCGGGTGGCGAGGAAGCGATTCTTGACGAAAACGAACTCCCGCTCGACCACGACGGGCAGTCCGTCGACGTTGCGGACGCGGACCCGAGCGAACGTTGCATCCCCACGATCTTCGAAATGGACCATTTCCGAAAGAATGTCCGGCATGGTGCCGCGCCGCCATTCGTCGTCGAAGCGCAAACGGTCCGGATGGAATCGACGTTTGGCCGTGCCGCCCCGGTCCACCACCAGCAAACGGTTTTCCACCGAGGATCCCTTGCTGGTGATTCCTTGCGTGAACGCGGCACCCCAGCGATTCAGTCCGATGATCGAACCGGCGTTGAACGGCACGCTGGTTGGATGGAGTTCCACCAGCGCGTACAAATCGCCCGGCTTCCACCCGCTGCGCAGCACCAGCTTGTCCGGAAACTCCCGGCCCGTGAGCCACCACGAGCAGCAGAGATGCCCTTTGTCCGGATCCGGGTCGATGTTTCCGAAAAGACGCTCCGATACGGCCTTGTCGGTGTGGGGAACCCGGGCCGCCTCCATACGCCGATTCCAGAGCGACCCGGGGGAAGGCATGCGCGGTTTCACGGAATCGTCCGCGAACAGCCAAGCCAGCGCCAGATGCTGCCCGACCTCCCGCTCCCGGAGATAGGTGTCGTCGCGAAACGCATCCAAGTGGGAGCGCAGGTACCGGAGCACCTTGTGGGCTGCGAATCGGTAGGCTCCCTCGCGCGTCTTCGCCGCCACGCGTTCCAGCGCGAACATCCGAAAGCCCGCCGTGCTGTTCCATCCGCCGTTCGGGCCGTACGGATTCACCGCTCCATCCGGGGTGACTTCCACCATCAAACGTTCCCAGAGGCGGCGCATGCCGGGATCAAGCAACGCTCGATCGTCGCCGAGCAATTGCTCCCCGCACGTGAGCAGCATGAAGATCGGGCCGGGGAAATAGCCCGTATCGTTCTGCTGGACCTCCTTGTGTTTCCAAAAGTCGCCGACGCCGAGCTGCGCGTACCGAGCCCACCGCGCGGCCTCCGGAATGTCGGGAAACCACTTGGCGGCGAGGCCTTTCGACAGGGCTTCCGGCATGGACCGGTGGCAGCCGCCGCGCCATTCGGTCGGTTTGGACCCCCAAACATGGACATTCCGACAGTAATCCAGCCAGAGATCCCGGAACCAGGCGTCGCCGGGGCGCAACAGCCCGCCATCGAGGAGGGCCGAACGGTACAGCGGAAGGAACGCGGGCTCCTCGATGAACTGTTCCGTCCATCCCTTCGCCGCGATTTCGGCCCGCGTCGCCCGATGCCAATCGCGCAGCATCTCCACGATCGCCCGGCCGTGCCGGCGCTGCCGCGACCGACGGTACTCAACGAGCACGGGCAGGAACGATTGGGGGCCGTAGAGGCCGAGCCGCGGTGTCGCCACTTTGGCGAACAGGCCGAGGTCCTCCATGGTCCGGCGATACGTTTCCCGGTTCACCGGATCGCTTGCGATCGGAAGGAATCGCGGATCCTGCGCGATATCGGGGCCGTAGTCGCCGAAGCGGAAACGGTCCACCGGCGCGTGGTACAGGGTCGGCCCGGCGAGACGCTCGGCCGGCGGCAAATCGGTGGGTTCGCGGGGATACGACATGGCGGGTCGAACGGCCTCCTCCCGGCTCAATCCTCGTCGTTGGTCGGGAAAACCGTCCCGTCGTCGACCGCCTCGATGCCGTGATGGACCGCGCCCTGGAAGTCGCGCGCCGCCCGAACGATGGTCGCCGCGGAGAGGGACTCCTTGGGATACACCTTGATGTCGTGCTCGAACGTCACCACCCAGTCGCCGTCGTCGTCCTTGTCGTCGCGCACGTAGGCCTTCACCATGTTGGTTTCACGATTGAACGCGTTCACGAACGAAAGCACATCGAGATGGGGGGCGCCGCTCCCGAAGCTGGCCTCGTAGCGGAGCAGGTCCTGTTCCACGAACACACGAACGACCACCTCGAAGTCCTCGAGCACCACCAAATCGCCATCTTCGTCGAAGCCGTTTTCCACGAACGCTTGATCGAACAGCTTCCCGAGGCGCCGCGGATCGAGTTCCTGCAGCCGAAACGCATCCTTCATGCCTCCGGGCCTCCCTCCTCGTCCAAGGGAAACACGCGCCGGTCCCGATCGGCCTCGCGAATGCCGAAGTGGACGATGCCGGGGAACTCCCGCACCGATTTCACCAGCCGCTCCGCGGTGACCAAACCATCGGGCGCGGCCCAGTGGTCGAGTTCGAAAAGGATCCGCCAGTCGCCATCGACATCGCGATCGTCCTCGACGTAGCACTTCACCAGACTCACTTCCCGGTTGAAGCGGTTCACGAACGCGAGGATGTCGAGAAAAGGAGCCCGCGAGCCGAAGACGGCGCCGAGGCGCACGACCTCCACCTCGGGGTCCACCTGCACCGTGTAGAGGAAATCGCCCTCCACCACCACCGCCCCGTCGTCGACCCGATGGTCCACGTACGCGCGGCGCAGGATGCCCGAAATCGCGACCGAGTCGAGTTCGGCGAGGGTGTATTCTTCCCGCAAGCGTAGCCTCCTCCGAGTCCCATCATGGCGACGGATCCGGTGCTCCATCCTCTCCTGCGGGCGAAGATTCGTCAAGCCCGCGCACGGTTTCCCGGAATCACGGTATCCTCCCCGCGTGACCGAGCGCGCTCCCCATATCGCCGGCTTGACCCCGCTGCGCGGCATCGCCGCCCTTCTGGTGGTGGCCTTCCACCTCGATTCGATCGGTGCCATGTTCCAATTGGGGCCGTTCCTGCCCTGGACCGGCTTCCTCGCCCGAGGCTACCTCTGGGTCGATTTCTTCTTCGTGCTTTCCGGATTCATCCTCTCCCACGTGTACGGGGCGGATTTCCGCGGCGGCGTCCGCCTTCCCGCCGTCCGATCGTTCGCCGGCGCCCGGTTCGCGCGCATCGTTCCGATGCACCTCGCCGCCCTCGCGTTCACCGTGCTTTCGTTCCTGGCCACCCCGCAGACCGGACCTCCCTCGGGTCCGGGAGGCGCTCCGCCCGACCCGATGATGGCGAAGATGATGGCCCAGATGCACGACTGGCGATACCTGCCGGGGCACGTTTTCCTTTTGTTGTCCTTCGGACTCGTGCCGATGAGCTGGAACGTGCCGGGATGGTCGATCGCGGCCGAGTGGTGGACCTATTTCCTCACCCTGCCCCTGCACCGCCTGATCGATGGCATCCGCATTTGGGTGCCCGCCGTGATCGCCCTCGGCTGCTGTGCCTCCCTCGGCACCATGGCGGCTGTCCATCCGTCCGCCCGCCTCGACATCACGTTCGACCTGGGCCTCCTGCGCTGCCTGCTCGGTTTCACGATTGGACTCTGCCTGCACCGCTGGCACCGCGCCGGCATCACGACACGCTTCCTCGCATCCGACTTGGCGCTGGCAATCGCAGCAGTCGCCAGTGTGCTGGTGCTGCATTTCCCGTTGCCACCCAATCCGTTGCCGATGGGCAAGAATGGAATGCCCGCCCCCATCCCCGGCACCCCGCTCGCCGACGGCCTCGCGCCGCTCCTCTTCGCCGCACTGGTGGCGGCCGTGGCGGCCAATACCGGACGCGCGGTTCGATTCCTGGAAATCAAGCCGCTCGCCGTTCTCGGCAACCTCTCCTACGCCATCTACCTGATGCAGTCCACCGCATTCGCGGCCTACTTCATCCCGGCCATGGCCTGGCGTGGTTCGCATCCCACCGGGCCAATGCCAACCCCGATGAAACTCCTGCTGCTCGCGCTGGTCCTGATCATCACCATCGGCCTGGCCGCCCTCGCACACCGCTTTGTCGAAAAACCATCCCGGAACGCCCTGCGCCGTCGCCTCGGAGTTTCGGCCCCGGGCTGAATCCGGCCTGGCCAAGGCTCCAATATTACGGACGGAGGGCACCCGTCAAACCTACGGAAGACGAGTTTTCGTTGACGTTCCAAGTTCCCGTTGGGGCGAAATCCACCGAGACCTCGGGAAAAGGGTTTTCGATAACGTTTCCCAAATCGCGGCCAGACAACCCTCACACGACCCGACATCCACCGCCAAGCGATGCGCAGTCGGAGAACACGTCCCGGG
>JBJTRZ010000437.1:0-1854 GCA_046076415.1 Armatimonadota bacterium | reverse complement strand
GCCGTTCCCGGCCGCGACGAAGGTTCGACCGCCGAGGGTCCATGGCTCGCCGATGCGGAGCGACTCGAGGCTGTTGAGCCGCCAGCGCAAGCCCCAGGTCTCGCTTCCGCGGACTAGGGCGCCGGGTCCGGGAATTTCGGTGGGGGCGCGCAGTTGGTCGTCGAGCCACCGCGCGAACCCGGTGCGGTCGACTGGCCAATGCGAACCATCCGGCCCGAATGTCGCCCGGCGCATCACGGTGTGTATGGCTCCGCCCTCGGCCGTATCGGGGGGAAGCGTGCGGGCGTCCGCAGCGGTCTTCCCACGGGGGTCCACCATCGCCCCGATTTCGGCGCAACCCGAGAGCGCGAGCGATACGCCACCCCCTGCCAGACCGGAAAGGACCGCCCTTCGGCCGATGGTCGGGTTCACGCCGCGGGTTCCGGCGGGCGTTTGCGCAGGACGCGGATGCCCGCTCCGACGGATGCGAAGAATTGCAGGGGAAACACCAGGAACCAACCCACGCCGGGTGCGAGGCTGGCGAGAACGAGCAGGCCCGCGGCCCGGCCGGTCGCTCTGAGATCCGGCTCCGCCCCGTGGTTGGAGTTCGCGCGGCGCGCCGCCACGCGCGCAAGGCCCGCCGAACCCGGGAATGCCGCCAAAACCACCGCGAGAATCAGCAATATTCCGGCGATTTTGACCGGCGCGGGACGTTCGTTCATCATCCGCAGGCCGAGTGCGATCCCGACTCCACCTACGATTGCTCCCAGGCCGATGCACTTGCCCGGGGCACGGGCGAGAAGGCGGGCGGCCGATTCGCATCGATCCGGAGTCAGCAAGGTGACTCCGACTATTCCCGCCCAAATGGACAGGCAGGTCACCAGCACGATCATCGTGTAGGCCCAGGCGTCTCCTCCGGTCATTTTTCCTCCTTGGTTCGGCCAACGGCCCCTTCGCATTGTAACCCTCGCCCGGCGCGCTAGCCGACCACATCGGTCGGTCCGCCGGTTTTTGGTGCATGCAATGGTTTGGACCGGATTTTGCAGTACGATCGAATCGTCCATATCTCAGGGAGAAGCCGCGTTGAATATTTGCGTGATCGGCACCGGCTATGTCGGCCTGGTTACCGGAGTCGTGTTCGCCGACCTCGGCAACGATGTCGTTTGTGTCGACAAATTGGAGGAAAAGGTCCGGCGCTTGCAGGCGGGCGAGATGCCCATCTACGAACCGGGGCTCGAGGAGTTGGTGGTCCGCAACGTGGAGGAAGGGCGATTGTCCTTCACCACCGAGCTCGACACCGCCGTGCGCCGCTCCGACATCGTGTTCATTTGCGTGGGTACGCCTCCCGGCGCGGACGGATCGACCGACATGAGCCAGGTGGAGGGCGCCGCGCGCGGCATCGCCGCCGCGATGGACCGTTACAAGGTGGTCGTCAACAAATCGACGGTTCCGGTGGGTACCGGCGAGTTCGTCCGCGAGGTCATCGAGACGAACCGTCGCCGCAATGTCGATTTCGATGTCGTTTCAAACCCCGAGTTCCTTCGCGAAGGGTCGGCCATACGGGACGCGTTGAATCCCGACCGCATCGTGATCGGGGCCCCGAACCAAGTGGTCGCCATGAAGGTGCTGGAATTGTACGCCCCCCTGGAACGCCCGATGATCATCACCGATGTGGCCAGCGCCGAGATGATCAAGTACGCCTCGAACGCGTTCCTCGCGATGAAGATTTCCTTCGCGAATGCGATCGCCAACATTTGCGATCAGGTCGGCGCGGACGTCGTGCAAGTGATGAAGGGCGTGGGCTCCGACGCGCGCATCGGATCGGCGTTCCTCAACGCGGGCCTCGGTTACGGCGGTTCGTGCTTCCCCAAGGAC
>JBJTRZ010000436.1:0-4665 GCA_046076415.1 Armatimonadota bacterium | reverse complement strand
GGTGTCCGCGCACAAGATCTATGGTCCCAAGGGCGTTGGTGTGCTTGCACTCCGTTCGGGAACGCCTATCCAGGCGTTGCAGCACGGCGGGGGACAGGAGCGCGGTCGACGTCCCGGCACCGAAAACATCGCCGGCGTGGTCGGTTTCGGTGCGGCGGCGGACCTGCTCCCGCGGTGGCGCGATTCCGAGCGCGTTCGGCAGGCCGCGCTCCGCGACGATTTCGTGGCGGAACTTGCTCGGCGCGTTCCGGGAACGCAACTCAATGGCGATCCGGTCGACCGACTGCCGGGGAACGCCAACATCGCGTTTCCAACCGGGGATGCCGAAACACTGCTGCTCGCGCTCGACATGCTGGGCATCGCCGCGTCGGCGGGATCCGCCTGCGCCGCCGGCAGCCTCGAGCCCAGCCACGTGTTGCTCGCGACGGGCATGGGAATGGCCCGCGCACGGCGTTCGCTACGGTTCAGCCTCGGTCGGTCGACGACGCGGGAGGATCTGGATCAGGTCATTTCGGCGCTGGTCGGTCGCCTCGCAGGGGACCCCGGTGCAAGGCGTGCGCCGTTGGCGTAGGCCGCCGCCTCCATCGGAGGCTTTCCGGCAGGCTGCACCCGGATCAGTCGGAGCAGTCCCGAGACGGTGGCCACACGGACACCGTCCTTGCCCGCGGAGACCACGGTGCCCGGCGGTCCATCGCCAGCTTCCACGGCGGCTTCCAAAACCTTGACCTCGCGGCCGCCGAGCTCGAGCACGGTTCCGGGGCGGGGGGAGAGGGCTCGGACACGTCGTTCCAGCTCTTCGGCCGTCTCCACCGACGGGTCGAGCAGGGCGTCCGCGCGTTCGATGCGATGGGCGTAGGTCGCGCCATCGACCGATTGCGGCGTCGGCTCGAAGGGACCGGCTTGCAACCGATCAAGCGTCTCCACGAGCAACGTCGCACCCAGTGCGGCGAGGGCGGTTTCCAAGGTCGTCGTGGTGTCGGTCGGACCGATGGGAATCTTGCGCTCGAGATAAACCGGTCCGGTGTCGAGCGTTGGCTCCATGCGCATGGTGGCAACGCCGGTCTCCTGGTCGCCGGCCAAGAGCGCCCGGTGGATCGGCGCCGCTCCGCGCCACCGCGGCAACAGCGACGCATGCACGTTCACGCCTCCATGGGGCGCGATTTCGAGGACCGTTTCCGGGATGATTTGCCCGAAGGAAACCACGGCGAGGACATCGGGCCGCAGGGCGCGCAGTTGGTCCGGGAACGGCTTCCTGCGCACGCGTTCCGGCTGCAGCACGTCGAGGCTATGTTCGAGGGCGCATCGCTTGACCGGGGACGGTTGATCGCGCAGACCCCGGCCGGCCGGCCGGTCGGGCTGGGTGACCACCGCAACCACCGTATGCGAGGGCGATGCGATCAAGGCTTCGAGCGGGGGGACCGCGAACGGGGATGTCCCGAAGTAGACGACGCGCACGCTATTCGACCGGAGCGTGTTCCTCGTCGATCTCCTGTTGCGTGAGCATGTGGAGCGACTTGGGGTCGGCCTTGTCAATGAACAGGACACCGTCGAGATGATCGAGCTCGTGCTGGATCACGCGCGCCTCGAATTCGGTGGCTTTGAAGATACGGTCGCGCCCTTCGGTGTCCCAGGCCCGCAGCGTGACCACGTTGGGGCGCAGCACCGTGCCGCGAAGTCCGGGAATGGAGAGGCAGCCTTCCTCCATCGGAATGTCGCCGCCGCGGGTTTTGATGACTTTCGGGTTCACCAGCACCTGCAGCCCATCGCCGGCGTCGTAGATGCACAAACGGATCGACTTGCCGATCTGGGGAGCCGCGAGGCCGCAACCGTGAGCGCGGAGCATGATGTCGGCCATTTCGGCGACCAGTGCCCGCAACGGTTCGCCGAATTCGGTGACCGGTTCCGCAACGGCGCGGAGGACTTCCCAACCGGCGGTCTCGCGGTATTTCACGACGCGCGAATCATCGAACGGAGGAAGGGCCGGTGCTCGGCGATCCGGATCGCGGACGGGCGCGTTTTCCTGCGTCGCGGAGGTCGGCATGGCATGCGGATTCTATCACGCCGGGGGGCGGTTCCCGGGTGGGAGGGCGTATAATCCGACGGTCGTTTCGACCCGGGAGGCAAGGCGATGGAGCGTGGCGGCGAACTCGGTGCGGTGTGGTCCGTGGCGGTCGAGGCGGCCAAGAAAGCGGCGATCGCGCCGGCCCACTTTCGGGCTCTGGAACAATTGGTTCCGCTGGCGTGGGAAGGCAATGAAATCGTGCTTGGCATGGATCCGGCGGTCGACGGGTCGTTGCACACGGCGATCCGCGCCCGTGAGAATCTGCTCCGCCTCGAGGCCGAGGTGCGCCGGGCGTCCGGATCGCCCACCGTGGTCGTGCGCCTGATCGAGGGCAACACGCCCGCCGACTGGGCCGCGGCGAAGGCGCGCGACGCCGCGGCGGCGGAACAAGCGGCTCGCCAGGCCGAACGGCGCTCGGTTTCGGTATCGGCCGCCGCGGGCTCGTGGGACACGGTCCACGACCAAATCAACAAACTCTGGGCCACCTACCCGCACCGCAACATCCTTACGGGCAAGGGGCGGTTCGTGGTCGATGCGCTCGAGCTCGTGGCGAAGGCTGCGGAAGGCATCGCGGGCACCGGGGAAGCCGAGGAACGGGCTGTGTCGCGCATTTTGGAGCGCATCGCATCGTGCGTCAATATGGACGCGACTTGGGTGGCCGTGCTTTACGCGGATCCGGCCCGTCGCGTGGATCGTGGCTGAAATGGATCCGAACCTCGCGCTGCGCTTCGACGGCCCGGCACGCTCGTTCCTGGAATCGTTGCCGCTGGGCAACGGCCGCATGGGCGCGATGGTTTTCGGCGGGGATCCCGAGGAGAAGATCGTCCTCAACGAACTTACATTGTGGTCGGGGTCGCCCGAGGAGGCGGACCGTCCCGATGCGGCGAAGGCGCTTCCCGAGATTCGCCGTTTGCTTTTCGCCGGTCGACCCGCGGAGGCCGAGGCCCTGGTGAACGCGTCGTTCACGTGCAAAGGGGCCGGGAGCGGACACGCCAACGGAGCCGATCTTCCCTACGGTTGTTACCAGATGCTCGCGAACCTGTTCGTGCGGGATCTCGACGCGGGGAAGCGGACGCGCCATCGTCGCACTTTGACCTTGGAGGACGCGGTCGCCACGGTCGAGGTCGGCGATTCCCGGGGGACGCAGCGCCGGGAAACGTTCGTGAGCCATCCGGATCGGGTGCTGGCAATGCGCTGGACCACCGACGCGCCCGGTGGGTTGCACATCGAGGCACGACTGGATCGGCCCAAGGACGCCAACGTGCGCTTGTTGCCCGGCAACGATCTGGTGCTCGAAGGCGCGTTGCCCGATGGCCACGGCGGTCGTGGAACCCGCTTCGCGGCGCGCCTTCGCGTGCTTGTCGACGGCAAATCGGTTCCGGTCCGCGACCTGAAGGCCGTCGTCGAGGGAGCCCGCGAGGTGCTCTTCCTGGTCGCGTGCGCGACCACGTTCCGGCGGAAATCCTTGCCCGATCTGGGTGCGACCCTTTCGGCCGCGGCGGCCCGAGGATGGAATGTCCTTCGAACACGGCATGTGCAAGACCAAGGCGCGCTCTTCGGGCGGGTGGCGCTGGATCTCGGGGAGGCGCGCGGATCCGAGGCGACCACGCCCGCACGCCTCGAGCGCGCACGCACCGCGTCCGATCCGGCGCTCGCGGCCTTGTTGTTCCAGTACGGGCGCTACTTGATGGTGGCGTCGTCGCGGGCCGCGCGCGGAACCGCCGATGTCGCGTTGCCCGCGAACCTGCAGGGCATTTGGGCGGAGGAGTTGCAAACGCCGTGGAACGGCGATTACCACCTCGATATCAATGTTCAGATGAACTACTGGCCCGCCGAGACCACGGGCCTTTCCGAGTGCCATCGGCCGCTGCTGGATTTCATCGCCACGCTGGTGGAACCCGGGAAGCGCACGGCGAAGGCGTACTACGGCGCCGAAGGCTGGGTGGCCCATGTCATCACCAATGTCTGGGGGTTCACCGCACCGGGCGAGCACGCGTCCTGGGGATCGAGCAACCATGGTGCCGGCTGGCTTTGCCGCCATCTTTGGGACCACTGGGATTTCACGCGCGATCGGAGGTTCCTTGCCGAGGCGTGGCCGATATTGCGTGATGCCGCCCGCTTCTACGTGGATTTCCTGGTGGAGGATCCGCGGACCGGCAAATGGGTGACCGCTCCGTCCAATTCCCCGGAAAACTCCTACCGCACCCCCGATGGCAAGGTCGCGCACACCTGTGTCGGTCCGGTGATCGACATCCAAATCGTGCGCGAATTGTTCTCCAACGTGATCGCGGCGTCGGGCATCCTCGGAATCGAGCGCGAGTTCGCCGAACGGCTTGGGCGGATGTGCGATCGCTTGCCGGAGCACAAGGTCGGCAAACAGGGCCAGTTGCTGGAGTGGCAGGAGGAATTCGAGGAGAACGAACCGCTGCACCGGCACGTTTCGCATCTGTACGGACTCTATCCCTCCGACCAAATCGATCCGCGGACCACGCCGAACCTCGCGGTGGCCGCGGCGAAGACCTTGGAGCGGCGCGGCGACGGCGGAACGGGTTGGTCGCTTGCCTGGAAGGTGGCGTTCCGCGCGCGCCTTGGCGACGGCGCCG
>JBJTRZ010000435.1:0-2930 GCA_046076415.1 Armatimonadota bacterium | reverse complement strand
AAACGTCTTTCTCCGGGTCACTGTGTGGGGGGGGGGGGGGGTTCCTGACGAAGGGCTGTTGTGGTGTTGGCGGCGATCCCCCCCCCCGCCGCGGGAGGGTACCAGTCGGCGATGATGGCGCCCACCGAGTTGCTCGCCGTCCAACATCTGTATCGGGTTCGGGAGACGCTCGAGGCGCTTGGGTTGCGGGTCGATCTGCTCACGGGGTCGCGGCCCGCGCGCGAGCGCGAGGCGGTGCGGTGTCGGGTTGCGGAGGGGGAGACGCACGTGGTGGTGGGCACCCATGCCCTGATTCAGGAAGCCGTCTCGTTTCGCCGCCTCGGCCTTGCCGTCATCGACGAGCAGCATCGTTTCGGGGTTGCCCAGCGCGCCGCCCTTGCGGCGAAGGGCGGGGATCTGGCCCCGCATGTTTTGGCGTTGACCGCCACGCCGATCCCCCGCACGTTGTCGTTGACGCTTTACGGGGATCTCGATGTTTCGGTGATCGATGCCTTGCCGCTCGGGCGAAAGCCCGTGCGGACGCATTGGAGAACCGGGGAGGGCCGGGAAAAGGTCTACGCGGTAGTGCGGGGGCTGATCGAGCAAGGGCGCCAAGCCTTCGTTGTTTGTCCGCTGGTGGATTCGATCGAGGAAACGGGGGCGCAAGCGGCGACCGCTTTGGCGCGGGACCTGGCGGGCGGACTGCTGGCGGGGATTTCGATCGGCGTGGTGCACGGACGGATGCCCGACGATGAACGGCACGCCGTGATGGCGCGGTTTCGCAAGGGAGAGTTTGGCGTTTTGGTCGCGACGACCGTGATCGAGGTGGGCGTGGACGTGCCCAATGCCGTGGTCATGGTGATCGAGGATGCCGACCGTTTCGGGTTGGCCCAGCTCCATCAACTTCGGGGTCGCGTTGGGAGGGGCGAACACGCATCCTTCTGCGTGTTGCTGGCGGACCCGCAAAACGACGAAGGGCGGGCGCGGTTGGAGACGATCGTTTCCACCACCGACGGCTTCGTGGTGGCGGAGGAGGATTTGCGGCTGCGCGGGCCGGGCGAATTCCTGGGCACGCGGCAGTCGGGACTCCCGCCCTTGCGGACGGCGCGTCTGTCCGACGACCGAGACCTGGTGCTCGCCGCCAAGGAGGATGCGCGACTCCTCTTGCGCGACGATCCCGAATTGCGCGAACCCGCCCATCGGACCCTGGCCGAGGCGGTCCTGCGCCGTGAAGATGATGTAGAATCCGAGGCATCCGCATGACGTCCCCGCGCACCGCCGTCTATCCCGGATCCTTCGACCCCGTGACCAACGGTCATTTGGATGTGATCGAGCGGGCTTCGCGACTATTCGATCGCGTTTTGGTGGCGGTGGGGCGCAACGCGGGCAAATCCGCGTTGTTCGACGCGGAGGAGCGGGTGGCGCTGCTGCGGGAAGCGTGCGCGCCATGGGGCAACGTCGAGGCGGTCGCGTTCGACGGCATGCTCGTGGGCTTCGCCCGGGAGCACGGCGCGTCGGTGCTGATCAAGGGGCTGCGGGCAGTATCGGACTTCGAATACGAATTCCAGATGGCGCTCGCCAACCGGTATCTGGCACCCGATATCGAGACGATGTTCCTGATGACGAGTGCCGAGTATCAATTCCTCAGCTCGTCGATCGTGAAGGAAATCGCCCGGGTCGGCGGGGATGTCGCGCCGTTGGTGCCGGAAGTCGTCGCACGTCGACTCGACCGGTGGCGGGCCGAGGGCCGCGCATGAAATTCGAAGTGGGACGGAATCTTTAGGACCATGGATACGCTGCGCTATTTGGAACGCCTCGAGGCGCTTGTCGACGATTCGCGGAAGGTACTGGGCTTTTTCCGTTTCGACGACGAGGAGTTCTACATGCTCGTCCAACAGATTCGCGCCAGCCTGCCGGAGGACGTGCGCAAGGCGGGCGCCATCGCCGATCGCACCGACGAAATCCTCGAGGCCGCGTCGGTGGAGGCCGAACGCAAGGTGCTTGCGGCTCGTCGCGATGCCGAGCATGCGCGCACGGGGGCCCGCTCGGAGGCCGACGGTATCCTCGATGTGGCGAAGTCGGAGGCGGAGCGCCTGCTTTCGGAAGCGCGGGCCCGAGCCGAGGCGATGGTCTCGCAAGCCGAGGTGTTCCGACTGGCCGAGGCTCAGGCCAAGGCGCTCGTTGCCGGTGCCGAGGCCGACGCGGAAACCTGCAGGGCTACGGCCCGGCGCGACGCCGACGAGATGCGGGAGGGTGCGGACGAATACGCCCGTGAAATTCTCGCGAAATTGGAGTCGCGGTTGGTCGAGGCGCGCACCGGATTCGAGGCGGGCACCGAGACGTTGTTGGCCGGGGTTCGCAAGGGGCGCGAGGCGCTCGAGCCCGAACTGCCGATCCCGACCGCCCGAACACCGCGTGCGGTTGCCGGCCGCGTCCCGGTGGGGTTCTCCTCGGGACAACGCTGACGGGTTCCGGGCCGCGTGATATAAGAAAGTCATGCGTTCCTCCCGTTTGGATTACCTTTCCGGGGGAGGTTCCCCGGGACGTAAACCGCGTCCCTCGCGCCGGCCGGCATCGGATGGACCGAAACCGCGGCGCGTGGAAGCTCCGGCTCCCGCCAGCAATGGCGTGCCCGGCCCGGAGTCGCGCCGCATCGATATCGGCGAGATCATTCGCACCGTCGGCATGCGTTACACGCATTCCTTCTCGGTGCTTCCCGACCCGGAGCTCGATGGCGCGGACCTGCGCGTGGACGTTCCGACGCACGGGGACCTGACCCTCACCAACACCGGAGCGGCGTTGATCCTGCGGGGCAAGGCGTCCGGGGCGCTGCGCCTCTCCTGCTCGCGGTGCCTCGAGGAATTCGTCCAACCAGTTTCCCTCGTGCTCGAGGAGGAATTTGACTTGGTGTCCGATTCGGATGCTCCGCAACCCGAGGAACTCCGTGCGGT
>JBJTRZ010000434.1:0-13337 GCA_046076415.1 Armatimonadota bacterium | reverse complement strand
CCGGGGATTCCTCGAGGAGTCGCTGCGGATCGTTCGCGAGGCGCACCCCAGCGAGGTCGACTCGGCGGTGAACCATTGCCGCTCCGCGGTGGCACCGGGTGCCGTGGTCGATCGGCTGATCTCCGCGATCGGCTAACCCGGCCGCTAACCCTCGGTCGGGAATGCGGTGGAGTCGCCGATTTCCCGCACGAACATGCGCAGGTCTTCGATTCCAAGCGCCGCGATAGCCGTGCATCGTCGGCTCTGATGGATCCACACCAGCGCCGTCAACCCGTCCTCCAGCGGTCGGGCCTGGCCGGTCCGACCGTATCCGATCTCCACGGCCCGCCAATTGCCCTCGGGAGAGAGCTTTCGAAATCGACGGCCGGTAGCGAATACGGACACCGCCGAGCCGCCATTTCGGTAGATCAACTGCCGTGAATCGTTGCCGCCGCGTTGCACCAAATCAAGGCGGAAATGGCCGACGCGCATCGGTAAACCAGTGGCTTCCGTCGCGCGCACGAGATCGGCCGGGCGAGCGACTTCCAACGGATGTGGTGTCGCCACGAATCCCGGATCCATCGCCTTTTCGCGCAATTGAACCGTGGCCCCGAACATCAGGACCCCGACAAGCGAATACAGGGCGGTGCGCATCAACGGGTCGGGTCCCGCCGAAGGGTCGCGGTGCGCGGATTGGGTTCGGAATGCATAGCGCGCGTTCGGTGCAGTTCCGCCAGCACGCCGATTTCATTCTCCGACGGCACAACCGCGTCGGGAAACCGCAGCGGAATCGACAGGGCGATCGCGGCGCCGAGCGCCGCCGCGGCGCAGAGCCCGACCACCCATCGTGCGACCGGTGGAATCAGGTTCGACTCGAAAAGTTCCTTGCGGAACCGGGTGAACACCCGGCGACGCGCAAGATCCCCGCTTGAATTCGATGCGGGGCGCCGAATGATCTCGTTCATCCCCCGGTCCACCCCGCCGCCTCCAAGAGGATCCGCAGACGAGCCCGGCCACGATGGATTCGGGATTTGACCGTGCCGAGCGGGAGGTCGAGCAGTCGCGAAATCTCCTCGTACTCCTTTTCCTCTACATCGCTCAGCAGGACAGGGATGCGGTGCGATGCGGGCAAGGCGTCCAGCGCCGCCTGCAACGGTTCGGACAACAGGCAATCGACCGATCGTTCGGGCCCCGGTGCCGGGTCGGGCACTTCGAGCATTTCCCGCGCTCCGTAGTCGTGCCGTACGCCCGCATCGAGGCTGAGCGCCTTGCGGACCCGCGCACGGCGCGCCATGTCGATGCGGTTGGTGCCGAGCATCCGAAAAAACCAGCGGTCGAAGCCTTCCCCGCGATAGGCGTGGAAACCGCGATACGCATCCAACATGGTCTCCGACAAGAGGTCTTCGGCATCGTCGGAATCGCCCGAGCACAAATGCAACGCGTACCGGTGGAATCGATCCCAGTCCTTGGCGACCAATCGTTCGTAGTGCTCGCGATCGTAGGTGTCGGACGCGGAGTCCTCCACCAACGAGCGCCCAAGCCGTTGAAGGCGATCGAACAGCGACATGACCGAGCCCTCAGCGACCGATCTCGCGCGCGAACGCACCGCGCAGGGCGGCCAGCGTGGCCGGGTCCAAAACGCGATCGGGACCGAGCGGGTAATGGCCGCCGAACTTGGGATCGGCGAATTCCCCCCCTTGAAACGATCGCGGAGTACGGTACCGCGGAATCACGTGGAAATGCACCTGCGGGTCCACATTCATCAGGAATGCGAAATTCCAATGGTCCGGATGGAAAAGTCGGGTCAACGCGGCCTTCGCCTTCGCGGCGTCCTGCCACAGCGACTGCACTTCCGCCGGGGAGAGCGCCAACGGATCGGTGCAGGGTCGACGCAAAAGCAGGTAGCACCGCCCAAGCAAATCCTGATTGCGGTTGAGGCATAGCGCCCAAGTGCCGAAATCCTGAACCAGGACCTCGGGGTCGGGAACGTGGGTCAGCGCCATGTCAGACCCCGTCCAAACCGTACTCGTCGACCGGCGAGAAGGTGATCACCGTCACCACGTCGCGCTCGGTCACCAGTCGGTCGTAGATGCGCGAGAGCAACGCGATCAAATCATCGTGCGATCGGAACTCGGGATTCTCCCGCTGCAATTCGCGCGGCGACAGGTCCGCGATCGGCTTCACGGAAACATCGTCGAGGATCGCCGTGAAAAGCTTGTTGCGACGACCGTAGCGCTGCCCAAGCGTGACCCAGACCAGTTGGCCCGTGGCGTACTTCGACGATTTGTCGCCCACGCGGATCGTGGCCGACTTGCGCCCCTTGCGCAGCGCGTCCCCGTAAAGTTCGTTGTAGAAGTTCAAAGCGAACATCGTTGGTAGTTTACCCCTCGCGAAGCCTCGTTCCTGCGCCGCACCAGTTGGTACCATGGCGCCATGGCGATTCCACCATCCTCGGGCGTACGACCCGGGATCGACATCCTTTTGCGCGACAACCTGCGCCTGCTCGATGGCGCACGGTGCGGACTCGTCACGAACCACACCGGACGCACTGCGGATGGCATTCCCACGGTCGATGTCCTGCATCACGGGCCGGGAGTTCGTTTGGAGGCGCTGTTCGGGCCGGAACACGGAATCCGCGGGGCGGTGGACGCGCCGGTCGACGACGGCCGCGACGATCGCACCGGACTTCCGGTGCACTCCCTGTACGGTCCGCGGACGGAACCCACCGACGAGCAATTGGCCGGACTCGACACGCTCGTCTTCGATATCCAGGACATTGGATGCCGTTTCTACACCTACCTCTCCACGCTCGGAGGCGTTCTCACCGCCGCCGCGCGCAAGGGCCTGCGGGTGGTCGTGCTCGACCGCCCGAATCCCGTGGGCGGGGTGGCCGTGGAGGGTCCGCTGGCCGACTCCGATCGCCTTTCCTTCACCGCGTTCCATCCCATACCTATCCGCCATGGCATGACGCTCGGGGAGTTGGCGCGTCTCGTGTGCCTCGAACGCGGCCTCAAGACGGAACTCGTGGTGGTCAAATGCGAGGGCTGGAAGCGCGCGGACCATTGGGACGCCACCGGCCTGCTCTGGGTGGATCCCTCCCCCAACATGCGCTCCCCCACGCAAGCCCTGCTCTACCCCGGAGTGGCCCTGGCCGAATTCACCAATGTTTCGGTCGGACGCGGAACCGACACGCCGTTCGAACGCTTCGGCGCCCCGTGGATAGAGCCGCGCTCCTTCGCCGCCGCGCTCAACGACGCGAAGCTTCCCGGCGTGCGTTTCGTACCGATCGAATTCACGCCCCGCGCAAGCCGCTTCGAGGGCGAACGCTGCGGTGGCGTCTACCTCACCGTGCTGGACCGGCAACGATTCCAGCCGGTGCGCACCGGCCTCGAACTGGCGGCGGTCCTGCGGCGCCACTATCGGGATCGGTGGCAAGCGAGCAAACTCCTCACGTTGCTGGCGCACCGCTCGACCATGGACGGCCTGCTCGCCGACGAGCCGGTCGATCGCCTGGCCAAGGAATGGTCCCCCGCGCTCAAGGCATTCCTAGAGCTGCGCAAGCACGTCCTGCTCTACGATTGACCGTTCCCCGGTCGGAAAAACCGGTATCGCGGCGCGCGGGCACGGTGGTACAATCGCGCCACCAAGGAAGGTGGCGCGACTGGCGATCTGACGATTCGGGGCACCGGATCGGCACGGGGAAGCCCCCGAGGAAGCCCACCCTCTCCCGCCCCCTGCCGTCCGCCTGGGCAGACCGCGGAATCCCGCACACGGAGATTTCGCCATGCGCCGACGTCCGAGCGCCTTCACATTGATCGAACTTTTGGTGGTGATCGCAATCATCGCGATCCTCGCCGCCATCCTTTTCCCCGTTTTCGCGCAGGCCCGTGAAAAGGCCCGCCAAACGTCGTGCCTTTCCAACCTCAAGCAACTCGGGACCGCGTTCCTGATGTACGCGCAGGACTACGACGAGATGGCGATACGAACGTTTTACGGAAACTCGCCCAGTCGCACGCTGTGCTCGTGGCCGGTTTTCACGCAGCCGTACATTCGCAATTTCGACATCTTCCGATGCCCGAGTTTCGGCGCGGACCCGGGCCGCACTCCGGGCACCATCGCCGCCGCCGGCGGATGCGCATCGAGCACCACCGGGGTCGGCGTCACGTACGCCTACAACCTCTACGTCGGTGGCAACCGGGACGTCGGCAGCGGTCCCACCGCGATCGACACCGTTTCCACCGCCGGAGTGAACAAACCCGCGCAGACCGTGCTGCTGGTCGATGGCGCCTCCGACGCGCGCGTCAACCGGCTGGACCCCACGCGTTGGCCCGCCAAACGGGCCGGCAGCGCCGTGACGGGATTCCCGACCACCATCGGTCGCACGGGATGGATCCTCATCCACGCGGGGAGCACCAATATGGCCTTTGCGGACTATGGCGCCCCGTCCGCACGGCATCAGGGTCTCACCAACGTGGTTTGGATGGACGGCCATGCCAAGGCGTCGCGCGTCGAGTCGTTCTACACGCTCCCCGGCCGCGAGTTGCCCGACCGACCGTCGGGGGTGGCGGCCAACTGGTCCCCCTGCCTCGATCCCGCCTACGGATGCCCCTGACTCCGGCCCTCCCCGCGCCCCCCGCCCCGGCGGCGGCGGTCGGCGCGCCCGCCGCGGCCAGCGCGCGCGAACCGGTTCCCGGCCCCGATCGCGTGCTGGTTCGGCTCTCGGATGTCGAACAGGCCATCGCCCGCTGGAAACGGCGCTGGCCGGACCTCGTGCACGCCTCGGTGCTCGGCACTACGCGCGAGGGCCGGCCAATCCGCTTGCTGCGCATCGGCCCCGGCGCGACGCCGGGCCCGAACCTGCCCGAAACCCTGTTGCTCGCCGGAATCCATCCGCGCGAGCAACAACCCACCCTCTGCCTGCTGCGCTTCGTGGAGGAACTCCTCGAAGCGCGGCAGCGGCACGACATCGACGACGGCGACCTTCTGGATCGCCAAGTGCTTTGGGTCGTTCCCGCATTCAACCCGGACGGCAAGGCGTGGGAGGAGCGGCACCCCGATTGGCGCAAGAATCGGGCTCCCCTCGGAAACGGCGTTTTCGGGGTCGACCTCAACCGTAATTTCCAAGTGCGCTGGGGGGGCGCCCGCCAGCTCGATCCGCTCTGGCGCACGACCACCGATACGCCGTCGGCGGATATCCACGAAGGCCCGGCTCCGCTCTCGGAACCGGAAACCAAGGCCCTGGTCGATTTCTGGAACCAACGACCCAACCTGCGGGCGTTCCTCGACATCCACAGCCCGCTGCGCGAGATACTTTCCCCCGCGTATGTCCCCGCCGGCGACGGACTCCGGTTCGCCCGGCTGATCGAAGGCATGCGCGCCGCGCAGGCGACTCCCTACGCCGGTCCCAACCACCGTTTCGAACAGACTCCCCCGCTCGGCGAACGCACGGGCAACTCGGGACTGACCTACCACCACGCCTACTACACCCGAGGGATCTTCGGGCTCAATTACGAGTTCTCCAATCCCTCGAAGGACCAAGGCGTCGCCGGGCGCTATCCTTCGTTGGCGGACGCCGATCGGGAATATGCGGCAAACGCGCGCGGCGCATGGAAGTGGTTCCTCCGCATCGCACCCACATTGCCGGCGACGCTGCCGGGCAGGGTCGCTCCGCTCGGGCCGGAATCGATCCGTCCCGCCCCGGCTCCGGGAACCGTGGTGCGCTGGACTCCGCCGCTGTTCGACGGCGCGGTGGATTGGGCTGTCCTGACATCGCCCTCGCCGCAGGTGCAAATCCTCAGCGAGGTTCGATACGCGCCGTTCACGATTCCCTTCACCGTGCGCATCGCGCCCGATGCGAAGCCCGGAGCGCGTGTTCCGCTCGTGCTGCATCTCTGGGACCGGGGACGTCGCCATACCGAGCGGACGTTCGAACTGACGGTCGGCACCCCGTGAGCGGCGGCCTGCGCCTGCGCGTCGGCACGTTCAATGTGGAGAACCTGTTCTCGCGTTTTCGTTTCTCCGACCGCTTGCCCAAGGAAGCGATCCTCGCCGCGGTGGAGGCCGGATGGGAATTCGAGCAGACCCTCTACCGGCCCTTCGATTCCGAGCACCGCAGCCTCACCGCCGCCGCGATACGGGCGATCGACGCGGATATCCTCGCGGTGCAGGAAGTGGAGAGCCTCGAAACCCTGAAGCGGTTCAATCGCCAGCTGTTGCCGGATCTCGGCTACCGGTGGATGATCTCGCTCGACGGCAACGATCCCCGCGGGATCGATGTCGGGGTGCTTTCGCGGTTCCCGATCGGATGCGTGCGCACCCACCAATATCTGCGTCGCGAAGACCGCCCCGACGAACCCGTGTTCGCCCGCGACTGCCTCGAGGCGGACATCCTGCTCCCCCACGGCGAGGCGCTCACCCTGTTCGTCAACCATTTCAAATCCATCGCGGAGCAACGCGAAGCCACGATGGGGAAACGTCGCCGACAAGCGGCCGCCGTGGCGGCTCGGGTCCGGGAACGTTTCGGCGAGGATCCGGGCGAGGGGTCCTGGATCGTCCTCGGGGATTTCAACGACTATCCACCGTCCGAGGGCTTGGAACCGCTCCTCGGCGCACCGTGGCTCGAGAACATCGTGGAACGCCTGCCCGCGGAGGCGCGCTGGACCCACCACTACGCCCACGGCGATGAATACCACCAGCTCGACTACCTGTTGCCAAGCCGCGCGATCGCTCGGGCGAACCCCCGCGACCTCCCGGTGATCGAGCGTCGCGGACTTCCGCTGCGCGCGACTCGGGCGGGACGCGAACGTTTCCATGGAGTGGGTTCGAACACCCCCAAGGCGTCCGACCATTGCCCGCTCGTGTGGGAATTCACGGTGCCGGGCACCGCTTGACCGGGAAGGGGATCAGGATTCGAGGAACGGCAGGACGGCTTCGCGCTGCACGCGCAGACTGCCCCACACGTCCGATGGTTCGCCGTGGACCAACGTGCGCGGGCCGGGAACGCAGGCGGTTTGCGCGACCTGCAGGCTCAAGCGGAAATCGGCCAAATCCGGCGCTCCTCCCGCGAAATCGCATTTGGCGTGGCATCCTTCGGCGAGCTCCGCGATCTGCAGCAACCGCGCATGCTTGTCCGGTCCGGTCCAGTTGCCGTAGTCGAGCGTGAGGCCGACCGCCCCGCCGAGTTCGCCCAGCAATTGATGCACTTGCGGGGGTTCCGGAAGCAACGCGAACCAGTTTTCGGTGAGCACCCGGAGGCCCCGGACATACGCCTCCATCGCCAGGATTTTCAGGTTCGCGGCGCTGCGGGCGAGGTTCTCTTCGGTGGGCGGCTGCTTGCCGGCGATCACGCGAACACAGCGCGCGCCGAGGACCATGGCGCGATCGATCCAGCCGAGCACCCAGTCGCGGTCCCGATCGCCGTTCACCGGATCGGAAATATCGCCGTCGTCGATGAGCAGCGACCATAGTTCGACGCCCGCCGCCTCGCGCCGCGCCCGAAAGTCCTCGAGCCAAGCTTCCGAGGTGTCGGGAACATGGAAATGGCAGATTTCCATGGTCCGGGCGTCGAGGTCCACCAGCGCGTTTGGCACGGCCATCAAATCGAGGGATCCCGCGCGCGATTCCATCATTCGGGCGGAAGCGTCGCCGGGCCGACCCGGTGCGACGGTGCCGAGGAGGGGATGCAGGGCCAAGGTGGAGACGGACAGGCGGACGGGGGTTCTCGGGGGATTCATTTCGTGGAAACTCCTTCCGGAGGGACCGGACGGCGCAGCAGGGCGCGCACCGAATGCAATTCCGGGATGCGCAGGACGAGGCCGAGGGCGACATACACCATCAACGCGACCCCGCCGGCTCCCGCGACCGCGACCAGCGCGGGAAGTCGGCCAGCCTCGGCGGAGGGTCCGTGCCAAAGCACGCGACCGACCAGGCCGGCCGCTGCGGCGGATACCGCGGAGGCGGCGACAATGCGCAGGGTGGAGAGCGCGAGCGCACCGGTGCGCAGTCCTCCGGTGCGACGACCGAGGACCATCAGGAACGCGATCATGTTGCAGGTGCCGGCGATGCTGAGCGCGAGGGCGAGCCCGCGGAATCCAAGTCCGGTCGGGGGCAGCAGGATGCAAAGCCCGACGAAGACGCCCACCATGGCGGTGGTGATCACGGTCGGGGTGCGGGAATCCTGCAAGGCGTAGAAGCCGCGCGCGAGCACCGCCTGGGCCGACCACGCGAACGTTCCCACCGAATAGCACCACAGCGCCGAGGCGGCGTCGCGGACCGCGTCGGGCCCGTATCGGCCGCCCAGGTACAGGGTGGCGACGATGGGTTCGGCGAGCACGGCCATCCAGAGCGAGGTGGGAACGGTGAGGAAGAGGATGCGACGGATTCCATGGTGGATTTCGTCGCGGAACCCCTCCCGGTCGCCGCGCGCCGCGAGCGCGGAGATGGTGGGAAGCAGCACGATGGCCGACGCTTGGGCGAAGATGCCGATGGGGGCTTGCGTAAGGTTGTAGGCGTTGCGCAGGGCCGAGAGGTAGCCCGCGCCCTTGGCGAACGAACCGGTGATCCAGAAGCCCAGTTGGGAAAGGGAAAGGCCGAGCAGTGCCGGCAGCATCAACGCTCCGACCTTGCGGACTCCCGGATGGCTCAGGTCGATCCGACCGGGCAAGCGTCCCCCGGCACGGTGGAGGTCCCACAAGGGAAGGAGGACATTGCCGGCGGCGGCACCGGCGAGGGCGCCCCAGGTCATGGAGGAAATCCCCAGCGGCGTGCGGCCCAGCACGATGCCCGCGCCGATTTGGCCAATGTTGTATAGGACGGGGCCGAGGGCGGGGATCAGGAAACGGCGACGTGCGTTGAGGGTCCCCATCATGAGTCCGCCGGTGAAGAAGCACCACTGCGCCGGGAGCAGGATTCGGGAGAGGCGCGCGACCTCGCCCCAGGCGGATTCCTTGCGCGCGGCCAGCAGGGCGGGGTCGACGAGTTCCCCCGGGCGCGGATCGCCGAGGTTGGGGTTCATCCACCGGGCGACCGGTTCGGCGGCGAATTCGAGGGCGACGACCAGCACGAGGGCCACGACCGCGACCACCGTCATCACCGTCCGGAAAATACCCCACGCCTCGTCCTCGCGTCCCTCCGTCCAGTACTGGGTGAAGACGGGAACGAAGATCGTGGCGAGCGCGCCTCCCGCCACCAGGTATTGCAGGATGTCGGGGATGCGGAACGCGGCCGTGAACGTGTCGGTGACCAGATCCTGTCCGAACGTATGGCTGATCACCATGTCGCGGACGACACCGAGGACGCGGGAGAGGAGCACAAAGCCCATGAGGAGGAGGGACGCCTTCCCGGAGGCCCGTGCCGCGGACATGGGCCATGGTACCGCAAGGGCGTGACGGCGGATTGACCCGCGGATGCCCCGTGTTCCACAATGGGCCATGGCGGCGAAGGCGACGGCGAACTGGGTGTGCGATCGGCTCGATGCGGCCTACGGACCGGTGGTTTGGCGCTCCCACGGCGATCCGCTCGATGGCCTGATCCAAACAATCTTGTCGCCGCCCCCCAACGACACCAATTGCGAACGGGCGTTCAACAGCCTGCGGCGCACGTTCCCCGGTGGCTGGCGATCGGTGGCCGAGGCGACCGACGCCGAGGTGGCGGAGGCCATCCGGTGCGGCGGTCTGGCCGACACCAAATCGGCGCGCATCCGCAAGGTCCTCGCGGAGATCCATGCGCGCACGGGGGACTACGGTCTCGGCGTGTTGGAGGCGATGTCCGATAGAGATGCGGCCGAGTTTTTGGGATCCCTTCCCGGCGTGGGTCCGAAAACCGTGGCGTGCGTTTTGATGTTTTGCCTCGGTCGGCCGGTCCTGCCGGTCGACACCCATGTGTTCCGGGTGTCCTGGCGTCTCGGATTGATCGAGCAGCGCATCGGCGAGGCGAAGGCGCACGCGGCGCTCGGCGCGCTCGTCGCTGCGCGAAGCGTGTACCCCTTCCACGTTCAATTGATCCGACATGGTCGCCGGGTGTGCGCCGCCCGCGAGCCGCGGTGCGGGGATTGCGTGCTGGCGGACCGGTGTCGGTTGCGCCGAGAGGCAGGAAAACGCGCGCGGGCGGAGAAAAGGAGCGGTTGACGATGCGCATTACCCTCGTTACACTAGGGACCGTGGTGTGCCTGCTCCTTCGCGGGAGCGGTTCGCTTGCCGACGTCGGAAAGTGGACGCGTTCGGATTTGGCCTCGACGGCGAAATTCGACGTGGTCTACACGTTGGCGCCCAAGGGCGGTTCGAAGGAAACGCGAACCTTCCGGGTCGAAGTGAGTGGGAATCGCGCCCGCTTGGATCTCGAGGATCCGGCGATGGGTTCGATCCGGTACGTGGTGGACGGCAAGTCGGCGTTTCTGTTGATGCCGGCGAGCGGCACGGCGCAGCGCATGGCGTTGCGTGGTGGAATCGACGAGGCGTTGGCGTTGGCGTTCGCGCAGGTGGCTGCGCAGATGCACGGTGCGAAGCGGGTGGGCAGTACGATTTCGTCGGGTCGACCGGCGGACATCTACAAAAACGAGCGTTCCGGGACGACCATACATGTGGGTCGGGCGACGGGTTTTCGATTGCCTGTGCGCATGGAGACGGCCAACGAGGGCGGAAAGTCGACGTTGCTGGTGACGGGAATCCGGTTGGGAGGCACCCTCCCCGCCGAGCGGTTCACGTTGCCGAAGGGCACTCGAATATTGGAGACATCGGGGCCGGGGAATCTTCCCGGCATCAAATGAAGGAAGCGATGCTGATGATCAGGACCGTGACGGGATTGTCGATGCTGGGCCTTGCGCTGGCGGTCACCTACCCGGTGGCGTCCGCACAGGCGCAGGTGCCGTTCAAGATCAGCGGCCCGCAGGACGGCACACGGGTGCGCGAGACGGTTCGCGTCCGAATGTCCCGTTCCGCGCTGCAGGGAGTGAAGTATCTTTCCCTGACGGTCGACGGCAAGTTCCGCGCGGGCATAGGCGTGCCGGAGCCGCGCGTCGACAAGAACGGCAAGCCCAAGCCGGTCGAGACCGAGTTGGTGTACTCCGACGACAAGACGGTCGCGATTCTCTGGAACACCAAGGCGCTCACCGCCGACCCCAACAACCCCGAGATTCTCGAAGGCGTCGAGGATGGCCCGCACACCTTGGAGATCCGCGCCTACGACGCGTTCAACCGTGCGGTCGGCAAGGAGACCCTCACCCTCGAGGTCGACAACAAGGGGGGGCTGCGTGTTCCGGCCGAAGGTATATCCTTGGCCTACCGCTTCCAGGTCGGTGACGAAGTGGGATATCGCAAGAAGACCGATGTCGAGTTCATCGGGGATCGCAAGGCGCCGGTCGCCTCGACCAGTCAAAGCATCGGGAGCCGCAACGGATTTGCGTCCCAAGGCCGCGGCATGACCGGCGGCGGCATGGGCGGTGGCATGATGGGCGGCGGATCGATGATGGGTGGCGGGTCCGGCGCGATGATGGGCCGTGGTCCCGGCGGAATGCCTCCTGGAATGGGACGTGGATCCGGGGCCATGATGGGCGGCGGGTCCGGTGCGATGATGGGCCGTGGTCCCGGCGGAATGCCTCCCGGAATGGGACGTGGATCCGGCGCCATGATGGGCGGCGGGTCCGGCGCGATGATGGGCGGCGGTGCCATGATGGGCGGAGGCCCGATGTCGGGCATGGGTGGCTTCGGCGCCTGCGCCGGTGCGGGTTCGTTCGAGGCCACCGGCCCGTTCACGCTTCCCGTGCAAACGGTGCGCGCCACCTACGAGCGCACGGTCGAGGATCGTGTCGGGGCGGCGGCGTACTTCCTGCGAGACAAGGTGAACGACGGGACGATCACGGCCGGCAACGGCGCGTCGGCCCGCCTGCAGGATGTCTACAGCTTCAAGTCCCGCTACCGCACGGTGGGCACCTCCGGCACGGTCTACGATCCGGGCGTGGCCAACGCGGCGCATCCGGGAGCCTACGTGGCCCTGCCGATGATCGATTTGGGCGGCCAGCGACGGCGCATCGGCTCGACGTGGAAAACGGCGGCGCCGGTGTTCCTCGAATGGGCCACCCTCGACACGCCTCCGATGGGCGTGGTCACCAACACCCTCGAATCGCTCGAGTGGCAGGACAAGTACCAGACCGCGCGTATAAAGCAGACCTTCGACGGTCGGCTGGACATTCCGATCTACGGCGGTGCGGGCACCATGAAGCGCGCCAAGGTGAAGATGGAGCGCATCATCTGGTTCGGCTTCAAGGCCGGAAAAATCGTTCGCATGGAAACCACCACCGAGGTCGAGGGCGACGCTCCGGCGTCGGTGCTCGCCGCGATGGTCCCGTCCGCGGGTATCTCCGGCGGCGGCGGCATGGGCGGCATGATGGGTGGCATGATGGGTGGCGGCGGGGGCGACGATCTCGGCTCCGGCGGAGGCAAGATGTCCGGTTCGAGCGGCATGGGCGCCATGATGGGCGGCATGGGCTCGATGATGCGCGGTGGTTCGAGCGGCATGGGTGCCATGATGGGCGGAGGTTCGAGCGGCATGGGTGCCATGATGGGCGGCATGGGCTCGATGATGGGCGGACAGGGTGGATTCGGCGCCATGGGCGCCGGTGGCGGCGGCGAGGAAGTCACCGCTCCGGCCAAGTTCAAGTCCACCACCGTGGTCGAGCTTGTGGCGAAGCCTGCTCCCCGCAAGGTGGCCGGCAAGTAACCCACGCCCTCTTTCGAAGGCAACGCCCCCGGGATCCCATCCCGGGGGCGTTTTTCGTTGGCTGCGAGTCTCCCGGGCCTCGGTGGGCGGACGGGGCGACGATATAATGCGAGTCGCAATGCCCCTCTTCAGCAAGACCCGCAAGGACACCACCGACGACGGACAGATGGAGCTGGTGGAGCATTTGGCGGAGCTGCGCAATCGCATCATCCGCGTGGGACTCTACATCGCCGTCGCGATGGTGGTCACCTACAACCTCTTTCCGTTCCTGTACCGCCTGCTTTTCGCTCCGGCGTATCTCGTCCTCGCCGAACTAAAGGCGGACCACAACATCGACGCGCGCCCGGTGTTCTCGGGTATTCAGGATGCGTTCCTGCTGCGCCTCGAAACGGCGTTGTTCGCGGGCATCATTCTGTCGTTGCCGTTGATCCTCTGGGAAATCTGGGGGTTCGTGCGCCCGGCGTTGACTTCCAAGGAAAGGGCTCCGGTGCGATTCCTCGCCCCGTTCGCGACATTCCTGCTCATGGCCGGACTTGGCACCGGGTACGGCTCGCTCCGCGAGGCCTACCGCTGGATGTCCCAATACATCGTCGACATCCAAGGCGCCACGTTGCTGCAAAACGCCAAGGACTACCTCATCCTCACGG
>JBJTRZ010000433.1:0-3948 GCA_046076415.1 Armatimonadota bacterium | reverse complement strand
CCACCGCCTGCGAGAAAGCGTCCAGAACCCACTCCCGGCGGGCCCCCGCCGTTGCGGGCGGCGTGGCGTTCGGGATCGTTTCCGACGCTCGGACTTCGGTCGGCGCGTGCCCGGCCCGCCAGCGCAGTGCACCCGCCGGCGGGAGGCGAAGCACGCCCTCCCCCAACGAGCGGCCGCCGACCGTGTGCATGGTGAGCAGGATTCCGGCCAAGCCGGCCGGGTCGATTCCGGGTGCCACGCCTCGGGCGGCATGAACGATTCCCGGGTGCGATCCCGCGATACAACCGTCGCGGTCGGCGTACCAGCAGAGGGGAAACAATCCCAACGCGTCGACCCCCAGCCACGCCGTGCCGTCGGGCTCGATCGCCACCACCGCATTGATATCGTCGCGGCCCGCCACCGCCTCCGCGAATCCCTGCCGGGACCGGATGCGGTCTATCGCGGCCGCCGGGGACTCACCGTCCCGCGCATCGTCGCCCACTCCCCCGACCACCAGGATCCATGTGCCGTCGCCCGACCGGAGCGTGTCGACGGGCGTGGACGGCGATACGGACAGGTCCACCGCGAGGTTGCCGAATTCGTGGAAATGGTGCCTTGCGCCCGGAAGCGGGGGCATTTTGGCTCGGGCCCGCGCGAGGGCGGCGGACCGGTATGCGGGATCCGGGTGGGCGACGAGAAGGAGTTGGGCCATGGCGGGTGCGGGTGGGATCGACGCAGGAATTGTCGGTTCGAGCGCGCCGCAACCTCCACCACGGGCGGTGATCGTCGCGCCCCGGGGGGGGTCAGCGGCGACCGGTCGCGCGCAGCCACGCGATCAGGGATTCGGGATGATCGGTTTGCAGGCCGGAAACATTCATGGCGAGGGCGGCCGACCAAAGTTCGGGATTTTCGACCGGCGCCATGATGTCGGGCCAGAAGACGGCGCCGTGGCGTCGCGCCACATCGGACAGCTCCGGTGTGATCCATGCGGTCCCGCCGTCGAGCACCTCCACAGGATATCGGTCGAGCCATGTCCGCAACGCATCGGATTCCCGGATATCGGCCGGGGGGCTGGTCATCGAGGGCATCCACGGAACGGCGGTTCGCCACGCGGCGCAGCCCTCGGGGTCGTCGTACGCCACGCACCGCTCGCGCATTCCGTGCGCGTCCACGATCGCCGCCACCGCGGCGGGGTCGATGTCCTTGCAGTCGAGATAGAAACCGACGCGGCCGCGTGCGCGGCGGAGCATTTCCACGAAAGTCGGGACGGTTTGACGGGATTGCGAACCGTCGGTGCCACGCAGCCGGATCGTGCGCAGTTCGGCCAGCGACCGTTCCTTCAGCGCACCCATGGCGGTGGTGGTTCGGTCGAGTTTCCCATCGTGCAGGACCACGATGGCACCGTCGCGGGTCGTGCGCAGATCCACTTCCACGAAATCGGCGCCGCAACGGATCGCGGCGTCGAGCGCGGGCAGCGAGTTTTCCGGCGCGGCGACATGGTTTCCCCGGTGCGCGATCACGGCGAATCGGTGGTGGAAGCGCGGGAGGGGCACGCGTTTCCACGCGGGGTCGGGGAGGGTCATGGGAAAGGGGTTCGCCGGCACGACCCGGCGCGCCTGCTCAGCGGATGTGGCGGGGGAGCCAGAGCGCCAGTCCGAGCAACGTCTTGATCGGCGTGGCGTCGACGATGCCGTCGCTCAGGGACAGTGTCGCTTCCGCTCGCGGCAGCAGACGATCCACCGCTTCGGGTTTGAAAATCAGGTGCAACGCGTCCCGGTGACGTTCGGCTTCCCGGCGTATCGCCCGCCATCCCGAGCCGTTCAAATCGTAGACGCGGTAGAAGAATCGCCGTTCCGACGGGGATATCCAGCGCTTTGCGCGCCGGACGGCGCGGGCCCCGGTTTGGTTCCATGCGCGGAGCATTCCCGAATCAACCACGAGCGGGGTGGTGTCGTGGGAGTTGCGGTCGAGCGGAAGGCGCGCGAGTCGCGGATGATCGCGCACGAGCGGTTCGATTTGCAGCCGGCGACCCGCGGAGGCATGGGGCGGGATGCCGGCCATTGCTTCGAGCACGGGGCGGGCGGCGTAGGGCAGGACCGGCCAGGAACCACCGGCGATGCGCCAGCCCATGGCGGTGTTGTGATAGCGCGGCCGGTGCCGCATGCCGAACCACCAGGCCTTTTGCCACGGCTCTGCGTCGATGTCGTCCCACGCGGAGGCGAGCGTATCGGCCACGTCGGCGACGATATCGGCTCCGGCCTCCGGTCGCAGCGCCGCACGCAGGGTGGGGATGGAAAAACCGAAGCGATTGATGAAGCCGAAAACCGGTTCGAATTCGTAGGTCCGCCTGGATTCGACCCAAGCCCGGGCGGCGTGGATACCGTCCATTGCATGGTCGCCGGCCAGCCCGGTCCAGAGGCGACCTCCCGCCGCGGCCACCGGGGCGAGCGCATCCCATTCGAGCAGGTGGTTGAACCCTCCGGAGAGATGTTCGGTGTCGAGCAGCCGAAGCGCGTCCTCGACCGCGTTGCCGTGGCACACGGGAACGGCGCGGTGCTCCCAGCCCAGGGCTTGGGCGACTTTGCGTGCGACCCGCATTTCCTGGTCGCCGTCTTCGCCGAGGGTGATCGCGACCGGTCGACGTCCGCGCCGGTCCAGCAATCCCGCCAGCAATCGCGAGTCGACTCCTCCGGAGAGCAGCAGGGCTTCGTCGCCATCGTGACGTTGGGAATCCACCGCCCGTTGGAGCGCGTCGATGGCCGCCCGGGCGTGGTCCTCGGCGCTCGTGCCGGGGTCGAACATCGGGAAGGGGAACGGGGTGCCAGCCAGTTCGCGGGGCGCGGTGCCGGGTTTCCATACCAGGATGTTTCCCGGAGCGATCCGCCGCACTCCCGAGATCAGGCATCGGCCCTCGACCAGGTACATCGCCAGCAGGATGCCCACCAGCCCGGCGGGATCGAGTTTGCCGGGCAGTTCGAGTGCGGCCACGACGGAGTCGGGGGTTCCGGCCACCGCCACCCGGCGGGAATCGCCGCCCCAGTATGCGGGGAAATAGCCGAGCGGATCGGTGCCGACGGTCAGCGTGCCGTCGGGTTCGCGGATCGCGACCAGATTCATGCCATCGCGGCCCGACGCGGCCAACCGCGTGCCGTGGGCGCTCCGCAATCGGGCGATCGATCGGGCCGGGGATTCGCCCGGAAGAACGTCCTCGCCGAGGTCGCCGAGCACCGCGATCCAGGCCCCGTCGATGTCCTCGAGGACATCGACCGGAGCGGTCGGGGGGAAACGGTGATCGAGGCGGACTCCGGGTCCCGGGAGGGTTTGGTCCCGGGTTCCGGGCGCGTCCGGAAAACGTTTCCGCGCCCGCTCGGCGGCGTCGGCGAGCGCGCGGGGATCGTTGGAGGCAAGGAGGCAGCAGCGGGGCATGGGGGTGGAAATCGCGGGAGGGGGAACGGTGTTCCGGGATCCATTTTCGGCACCCGAATCACGGTGCGCGAGGGGCTATTCGCGCGGGGGCACCGTGGTAGCATAGGGGCACTCTGCAGGAGGTGACCGGTTCGTGGACATCGTGGTGGGAGGTCGGCGCTCCGCGCGTCGCGCGTATGGTTTCGACGAGGTGGCCTTGGCTCCCGGGCCGCTGGTCATCGACGCCCGCGACGTCGACGTGTCCTGGACCTTGGCGGGTCGCCGCTTCGAGATCCCGATCCTCGCGTCCTCGCTCGACGGCGCGGTGAATCCGCGGCTCGCCGCCGAAATGAGCCGGCTGGGCGGGATCGCGGTGCTCAACGCCGACGGAATCCAGGCCCGGTACGAGGATGCCGAGGCGGTGCTGCAAAAGATCGCCGAACATCCGTCGCAGGGCATCATCCCCTACATCCAGGATTTGTACGCGTCCGCTCCCATCCGCCCCGACCTGATCGCCCGCCGCGTGCGCGAGATCAAGGACGCGGGCGGGGTCGCGGCCATCGC
>JBJTRZ010000432.1:0-1749 GCA_046076415.1 Armatimonadota bacterium | reverse complement strand
ACAGGCCGCAGAAGACCATCGGCTTGGCCGGGCGGTAACCGGGAAGGGCTTCGACCCCGTGTCCCGCGCGACCCGCCGCGGTGCAGGTGTCGCCCACGCGGCAATCGGTGACCGATTTGATCGAGGCGTGCAGGTAGCCGGTCTGCCCGGCCCGCAATTCATCGACCGGGCGCATCCGCGGAGTGAAGATGCCCACTTCGCTGACCGGAAATTCCTTGCCGGTGGCGATGAAGCGCACCTTGTCGCCCGCCTTGAGCGTGCCATCGACCAAACGCACATAGGCCACCACACCCAGGTAGCCGTCGTAATGGCTGTCGAAGATGAGGGCTCGGAGCGGGTTGTCCGGGTCGCCCGCGGGAGGCGGGACCATGCGCACGACCGATTCGAGGATCTCCTCGATGCCGATGCCTTCCTTCGCGCTCGCGCGGACCGCGTCGGAGGCATCGATCGCGAGGACGCTTTCGATTTCCTCGGCCACGCGATCGGGATCGGCGGCGGGCAGGTCGATCTTGTTGATCACCGGGATGATTTCCAGATCGGCGTTCATCGCCAGATTGGCGTTGGCCAGTGTCTGCGCTTCGACTCCCTGCGCGGCGTCCACCACCAGCAACGCCCCTTCGCAGGCGTTGAGCGATCGGGACACCTCGTAGGTGAAGTCGACGTGGCCCGGGGTGTCGATCAGGTTGAGTTCGTATTCGAGGCCATCGTTGGCGCGGTACGGCATGCGGACCGCCGCCATCTTGATGGTGATCCCGCGCTCCCGCTCGATGTCCATCTGGTCGAGCAACTGGTCCTGCATGTCGCGCTTGTCGACCGCGCCGGTGAATTCGAGGAGGCGGTCGGCCAACGTCGACTTCCCGTGATCCACGTGGGCGATGATGCAGAAGTTGCGGATACGATCCTGCGGGACGGGCATTTCGATGCAGTTTACCGTGCCGCCCCCCGGAGGCGTCTCCCCGCCGGGGGAATCGAAACCGTCGACGCAATGCCATCGCGACTGCCGGGACATCTCTGGAACGCACCGAACACGGGCATCGGGCTGGTGATGGCCGTGGGTGGGCGTCCCCGATTCGACCGCGAAAACGGTGTATTGGTGGTTCGCGGCGGCTGGATGGCATGGATTTTCGGACACCTGGGCTACGCGGGAATGTGCGTCGGCGATGTGGTGCTGGAGGCGATGCCCCTCGATCCGGCGACCTACCGGCACGAACTCGCCCACGCCGACCAAGGGCGGTTGCTGGGGCCCTTCTACCTTCCCTGCACGCTGCTGGGATACGCGATCGGTTTCCTGAGATGTCCGCGCCTCGCGCACGACGCAAGTCCCATGGAAATCGATGCCGACCGGCGATCGGGCAACGCGGATCGCAACGAGTGGCTGGCGCGATCGCGCGGCGGATGACGAACCTCCGGTGCGCGCCTTCCGCCGGTACACTGGTGCCATGTCCGACCCTTCCCGCCCCGTAGCCGTCGTCACCGGCGCCTCCAGCGGCATCGGCGCCGCCACCGCCCGCCATTTGGCCTCCGCCGGGTTCCACGTGGTGGTGGGCGCGCGCCGCGTCGACCGAATCGAGGCCCTCGCACGGGAAATCGGGGGCGAGTCCCGACCGCTCGATGTGGCGGATCCGGCGTCCGTGGACGCGTTTTGCGCACCGTTGCCGGAGGAAATCGCGCTGCTGGTCAACAATGCCGGCGGCGCCCTCGGCCTCGAACCGCTTGCGCAGGCCCGCGACGAGGACTGGGAGGCGATGT
>JBJTRZ010000431.1:0-9449 GCA_046076415.1 Armatimonadota bacterium | reverse complement strand
CCGATTGGTCAACGCGATTTCGGGACGGGTGGGGAAACTGCTCCCGGGCGAAGTCATGGAACTCTCCGCCGTGGTGCGTCCCGAGGCCGGTCGGTGACGGAATCCGTCGTCGCACTCGCATTGCTGCTGGCGCTTGCAGGGCTTGGCGCCGCCGCCGGATTTCCGCTCGTTGCCCGATTACCGGGAACATCGCGCGCGGAACAGCTTCTGTTCGGGGTTCCGCTCGGGCTTGGGGCGATCGCATACGCGGTGCTGGCGATTGGATGGAGCGGGCATGCGCGGTCCTTGGCGCTCTGGATTGGGGCTTGCGTCGTGGCGGCTGCGGGCCTGCTTTGGCAACTTCGCGGTGGCCGGCTGGCCACTGCGAACGAACCCCCCGCCCGCGCGCGATCGTTGGTGCCGCGTTGGTGGTCCATGGGAGCGGTCGCACTGCTGGCGCTTTGCGGATGCGTGACCTTGATCGGAGCGCTCGCGCCTCCCGCGGGCTGGGAGTGGGACAGCCTCAGCTACCATCTCGCGGCGCCGAAGGTGTGGCTGCGTCATGGCAGGATCCACTATCTGCCCTACGACCATCATTCGAACTTTCCGTTCACCTGGAACATGCTCTACTTGTTGATGCTGTCCACGGGGAAGGTCGGGGCGGCGAAATTGGTGCACTGGTTGTGCGCGCCGTGGTTGGCGGCCGCGGTTTGGGTGTTCGCGCGGCGCCACTGTCCGTCCACGCCTGCTGCCGGACCGTTGGCGGCCGTGATCGTGGGAACCGCACCCATCGTGCTCTGGGAATCGACGACCGCGTATGTCGACCTCGCCACGGCGCTATTCGTCTGGCTGTCGGTGCACGCTCTCGTGAACGCCGGTGACGAGGTGTCGGCGGGGCGATCGGGATGGAGCGGGTCGTTGCGCTGGCTGGCCATATCGTCGGTGGCCATGGGCTTCGCCCTCGGGACCAAAATGACCTGCCTCGCGTTCATCGCCCTCGGGTGGGTGGGAATCGTGCTTTGGCACCCCATCGAGCGCGGGGGCTGGCGGCGTGAGTCGTTGGCGCACGCGACGGGCTGGGCCACCGGGGCGCTTGCCCTGGGCGCCGTCTGGTACGTCAAGACCTGGGCCTGGACCGGGAATCCGGTGTATCCGTTCCTTTACTCCGTTTTCGGAGGCAAGTACTGGGACGCGGCGAACGCGGCGAAGTACGCCGCGGATCAAGCCGCGTTCGGTCTGGGCAAGGATCCCGCGTCCTTGCTCCTCGCGCCGTGGCGGGCGACGCAGGAAATGGGGTTGATCACTGCGGCACGGCCGTTCGTCTTCACCGAATACGTCGCCTACGGACTGCCGCCCATCCTGCTTTGCGTGGGAGTGGGAAGCCTGCTGCTGGGACTGCGGCCGCGGCGGGAACTGTTTGCGGTGCTCGCCTTTTCCTTCGGCGTTTCGGCGGTTTGGTTCTTCATGATGCAGCAGACACGGTACCTGATCCCGGCGTTGCCGGGATTCGCGCTGGTGGCGGCGGTGTTGCTTCTCGAGGCGCCGCGATGGTTTCGAGGAGCCGGTTTGGCGGCGGTGGCCGTGGGGGCGGTTTGGGGTCTGGGCAAGGCGACCGAGATTGCCATGCCGGCGTGGCCCGTGGTGAACGGCTCGATGTCCGTGGACCGTTACTTGGCGCGAAAGATGGGACCGATCGCGACCGCCGAGCGGTGGATCAACGGGAATACTCCCGTCGATGCGAAAGTCGCCCTCTTCGATGAACCCCGCGGATTCTGGCTGGACCGCGATTACGCCTGGGCGGAGCCGAACCACGCCGCCGGGTTGTTTGGCTGGGAGCGGTTCGCCGATGCCGAGGAATTCACGCGCGCCTTCTCCGAGCGCGGCTATCGCTGGGTGCTTTGGAATCGGGCGAACGCTCCGGAAGCGTCCACGGACCGGTGGCGCATCCTCCTTGACGACGCGATTCGGGAGGGGCGATTGGTTCCCGCGGCGGAATTCGGCCCGGCGATCGTCCTTTCGATGTCAGAGGCAACCCCGTGAGCCGCCCTGGGCGCTTCGATGCGGTGCTCGTGGGTGTCGCGTTGCTGCTCGGCGCGTTGTTCGCCTGGATGATTCCGGTCGGCGCGAATCCCGACGAGGACGCCCATCGCGCGCTCGTGGGCCTGATGGCCAGGAACGACCGCCTGATTGTGTTCGTTCCGACGGCCGGCCGGGCCCCGGTTCCAAAAGCCGTCCTCGACAACATTGCCCGGGAGACCGGCTGGCGCGAACTGCCCGAAGGCGAACCGAGCCGGGACGAGGCCCATCAGCCCCCGCTCTACTACGCCCTTGCCGCGCTCGTGCGCAAAGTCGCGGGCGACGTGCCTTTCCCGGTCCGAGCGATCTCGCTGCTCTTCCATGGAGCCACGGTGTGGCTGTTGGTCCGCGGATTGCGGGGCCTTTTCCCAACGCGACCGTGGATCGCAGCCGGTGCTGCGGCATTCGCAGCGGTGCTGCCCGTGGCTGCCCAACTGGGCGGGGCGATCAGCAACGACGCTGCGGCGCACTTTTTTTCGGCGTGGTTCTGTCTGGGATGCGCGCGTTTGGCGGCGACGGGACCGGACCGAGGAAGTGTCGTGCGCCTTGGCGCGGTGCTGGGACTCGGCTTGTTGACCAAGACCACCGTGCTCCAACTCGTGCCGTTGTTGATGCTTGCCGCTTGGATGGGCATCCAGCGCACGGGGGTACGTCCCGCCGAAATGGTCCGCGCGGTGGTGCTCGTGCTTGGAATCGCCCTTTTGCTGGCATTTCCGTGGTTCATGCGCAATTCCCAGCTGTATGGCGACCCGCTCGCTCGAACCATTTATGCCGCGACCGGACCCAACTTCGCGCCCTCCGCCATACGGGAAATCGCCGGTTGGTCGGTGGTGGACTACGCGCGACAGGTCGGCGTGCGCACGTTCGCCACGATGTTCTATTTCCTGGATCCCAATCTGCCATTTCCGCGCTTCACCGGTTCGCCGATGCCTCTGGCGATGGTCCTGATCGTTGCAATCGGCGGAGGCGCCGGTGCCTGGAAGGCGTGGCGCGAGGAACGCGTCCCCGTGAACGAACGAATTCCGGAAACGCTCCTCGCCGCGGCCCCTTGGTTGCTCGTGCCATTTTCGATCGCCTTCTCGCTCACGGTGTTCCAAGCGCAAGGACGGTACCTGCTTCCGGCCTTGGCGGGATTCGCGACGGTGTTTGCCTCGGGCTGGTCGTTCTGGACGCAGAAACGGCCCTGGCTGGGGGCATTCGTTCCGGCAACGGCCATGCTGGTCCTGTCGGTGGCGCAAATGCTCGGAGGGGGATTCGTGGGGGGAAGCGGACGTTGACGAAAACCGTCGGAAAGGGACCGGGAATGCGCGCGACGTGGGTTCGCCTGCTTGCCATTGCGTGCCATGCGGTGGCGGGATGGTGGTGGGTTGCCACCACGCCGCTGCAGGACATCGATCTTCCCGACAACGTACCGACTTCGGCGCCCTTTTCCACGGTGCGGGTCGGTCTCGGACCCGATGAGAAGGAGCACTACATCTACGCTCGGTCCTTGTCGGAGGGGCAGGGAATTCCCGCGCCCGATCCGGAGCGGCGGCGACGTCCCGAGCAGTGGGTCTCCTATCAGGCGCAACATCCGCCGCTTTTCTACGGGTTCGCCGCGGGGTTCCTGAAAGCAACGGGCGGCTTCGCGAAGGATATCCAGTGGATGGGGCTGCGTCTGCTGTGTCTCGCGTGGGGCCTCGTGGGAATATGGTTCTCCGCGAAGGCCATCGAGGACGCGTTTCCGAAGTGCCGTGAGTGGACTTGGGCGGGTGCCTTGCTTCTCGCCGGTTGGCCGATGCTCGGGCATATGAACGGCAACTTCTCCAACGAACCCATGTCCACCGCGTTGGCGGCTGCCGCATGGTGGTGGACGGTGCGCGCGCTCCGCCGCGGATCGACCCGACCCGCGACATGGATGGTGAGCGGGCTGCTGCTCGGGGCCGCGTCCCTGTGCCGGCTCACCGCGTTGATTTGGCTTCCCGGGATGCTGTTCCTAGTCGCGCGCCACGCGCCCGCCAGAGGCAAATCACTTTTCGCCTTGTTGGCGGGATGCCTGATCCCGCTGTCGCCGTGGTTCATCGTCAACGCGATGGAGTATGGACGTCCGGTGCTGCGTACGTTCCATCGGCCCTTGTTCGACGGTGCGGGGGAGTTCGCACGCTTTTTCGCGGGGGGCATCGCACCTCCCGGTGCCGGCATCGTCCTGGTGCCGGCCACGGTGCTCCTATGGTTCGCAGGGTGTGTCTGGATTCCCATTTGGCTTGCCCAGTTCCACGCTCCCGGGGGCGTTTTGCCCATCAGCGCCGCGTCGCTCCTCGTTGGAATCGCCATCGCGGTTCGGCTCGCGTGGTTGCAATCGCAAGCGCGTCGCACCGTCGGTGAATCCGGTGATAGCGTCGGTCGCGATATCGTGCGCGCCGCCGCCATCGTGGTTCTGGCCTGTTTCTTGGGTCAGATTTGGCAGATGGGGTGGTCGGATTGGGACGTCGTTTTTTCGACGGGGCGCTATACGGTTGCGTCCGCCGGTGCCCTTGCGATGCTCGTGCTCGTTGGTGCGGCGGCACGGCTGCGGACGGCGGCGGCGCGGATCGCGATCGCGGCCGCATGGGTGCTGGTGCTGTGGTCGGCGAACGTCGCGTCGATCGCGTGGGTGCGCGCCTTTTACCGCGATCATCCCACGCAGGATGCGGTGCAACTGGTGGAACGGCCCGACGGGACCACGCCGCGGTAACGCAAGCGGGTTGGCGCGGGAGCGGTGTCAGCGCTTGACCGTCGCCGACGGAGCGGCGGCCACCACATCCACGGTGCAGGTGGCGGTACGGCGTCCGACTCGAAGCCGGATCGTGGACTTCCCGGGACGTAGGGCGCGAAACAGTCCCCCTTGATCGACAAATCCGGGGCCCGCATTGAAACCCCAGACCGCATCGTCGCGACGCACGCCTTCGGGTAGTTCGAACCTCCATTCCTCGCCGACCTTGAGCGGGCGGTTCGGGGCGTTCATGATCAATGCGTCGTCCGGCGATTCGGTTTCCCGGTCCCCGAAGACGAGCAATGCGTCGGCGACGGGACGTTCCGTGCCGTCGGAGGGCGCATTCACCACCACGCCGTCCACGACCATGGTCGACGATCCGCCACCATCGAGGTTGATGGCTTCGTCCGCTCCGAGTGCGATCAGGAGATCTGCCAATTCGGCGAGCGTGGCGCCTCGGCTGACCGAGGGCATGCGTCCATCCACGACGACGAGAAGAATGGTGCCATCCTTGGCGATGCCGGCGGCCGTTCTCGGACTTCGCCCGTTGGCGATGTCCACGGCAACTCTTTCGGCTTCGAGGCGAACATCGGGCTTGCCGGCCGTGACGATGCGGGGAGCGCCGGTGACGGCGTGAACGATGCGAGCCGGGTCGATGCGGGGTTCGCCCGCCGCGGCGACATCGAGGCGCAGCGTGACCACTTTCCCAACGGGAGCCGCGGTGCGGAGCGCTTCCGCGGCGGCTCCGCCGGCCGACAGGACCATGCAATCCGCGGGAATGGGAGTGGCTCCGCCGGATCCGGCTGCCCGGACCGTACCTCGAACCAGACCCGGGCGCAGTGGCGTTGGAATGCCTTCGAGCACGATTTCCCATCGCCCCTGCGCCGCCAGCGTCGAATCGCCGAACCGCGGGGTGTAGGCCAGGACCTCTTTGCCTTTGCCCGGCTGTCGATTCAATCCGTTCAGTACGAAAGTCTGGTCGCCGACCATGGCTGCACCGTCGAATTGGAATGCGCCAATCCGGGCTTGGCCCTGATCATCGATGAGGAACGAGGAACGGCGCAGCGTGGGTTCGGTGACCAGATCGCCGTTTTCGACATGCAATCCGATCGGATTTCCCGCGTACGGGAAGAAACCCGCATTGATCGCCGCCACCGCCTGGCGGCGGCGCGCCAATTTGGAAACTAATTCGCGTCCCTTGGTCTCGTCGTTGGTCCAAACCGTGTCTTGGCCCAGTGCCGCCTCGAGGCGGACGCCCGGTACCTTCGGGTCGATGCGCAACACGGTTACCGCAAGCGGTCCACCGGGCATGTCGGCGGGAGTGAGTTCCTGAACCAACTCGATGCCCGGGGCGAGCGTGCGCCCGATACGCCGGACTCGGCGAACCTTGGCCGGCGCGCTGACCGGAGTCGTCCTCGGGGTGGGGTCGACGACAGGGGTGGGAGTTCCCCAAAAACCCAGCAGGAACGCGGTCCAGAGCGGCATGCCGGAATTGTCGGGAACGGGTCGCGCGCATCGCCCCCGCAATTCCCCCGGTTTGAAGGGTGCGTCAGGGTCCGGGTGGGTGGACTTCGTTCAGGAAACCCAGCCCCGCTTCCAGGAACCGAGGATCGCCCGACAGCCCGATATGGTCGGTGCCGGGAACGACAAGGGTGCGTGCGCCGGGCAATGTCGCGCGGAGCGCATCCGTTCGAGGCATGAACTCGTCGTTTTCCGCAAGCACGAGCAAAACGTTGCATCGCACGGGACCGGGAATGTCGATCCGGCCCGGCCATCCGCCGCCATCCATCATCGCCGCGAGCGCCTGCAAATCGTTGCCACCGCGCTGGGCGAACATGCGAAACCGGCGCGCGATCGGCGGCGCGTCGCCGGGTTCTTCCGCCGGCCGCATGGCCGCGGCGATCCAACCCGGCTCGGGAGGAGGGGGACTCGCCGGCAGGACCTTGTCGCCGATGCCACCAAGGATGAGCGAGCGGACCCGTTCGGGATGGAGGATGGCGAACTGCAGTGCGATCGCCGCGCCCATCGAAAATCCGACCACGTCGGTTCGGGTCTCGCCGACGGCGTCCTGCAGGGAAGCGCAATCCGCGCAGAGGATTTCGGGGCGATAGAAGGCGGGGGATTCCGATCGGGCCGATCCTCCATGCCCACGGAAATCGAAACCGAGGGCGCGCCGGCCGGAGGCGGCCAGGGCTTTCGTCCAGCCCGTGCCGTGCCAATTTCGGCGGAACGAGCTTGAAAAACCGTGTAGGAGCAGTACGCCGGGGCCCGCTCCCAAGGCGAATGCACGCAGCGCGACGTCGTCCCGGTGCAGGGTCCAGGAGACGAGGCCCGGGGCGATCACGGCCGGATCATACCATGGCCGATGATATGATGAACTTATGTCCAACGGTGTGGAAACGTCCGCGAAACCGTTTGTTTCCGAGGTCGATGCCGGCGGGCATTTCGGCCCCTTTGGTGGCCGGTTCGTGCCGGAAACCCTGGTGCCGGCCCTCGACGAACTCGCCGCGCGTTACGCCGCCGCCAAGGTCGATCCCGAGTTCCAACGCGAGTTCCAATTCCACCTTCGCGAATTCGTGGGTCGCGAAACGCCACTCACGTACGCGGAGAACATGACCCGCGAACTGGGCGGTGCCCGTATTTACCTCAAGCGCGAGGACCTCTGCCATACCGGCGCCCACAAAATCAACAACACCATCGGTCAGATCCTGCTCGCCCGCACCATGGGCAAACCGCGCATCATCGCCGAAACCGGAGCCGGCCAACACGGGGTCGCCACCGCCACGGTGTGCGCCAAGTTCGGTTTCCAATGCTGCGTTTACATGGGCGAGGAGGACGTTCGGAGGCAGGCCCTCAACGTTTTCCGGATGCGTCTGCTGGGAGCGGAGGTTCGCCCCGTCGTCAGTGGAACGCGCACGCTCAAGGACGCCACCAACGACGCGCTCCGGGACTGGGTCACCAACGTGCGCGACACGCACTACATCATCGGTTCGGTGGTGGGACCCCACCCGTATCCGACCATGGTTCGCGACTTCCAATCCGTGATCGGGATCGAGGCGCGTCGCCAGATCCTCGAAAAGGAAGGACGCCTCCCCGACTGCGTGGTCGCCTGTGTCGGTGGTGGCAGCAACGCCATGGGCATATTCCATCCGTTCTCCGGGGATACGGGAGTGGAGCTCGTCGGTGTGGAGGCGGCGGGCGACGGCACGGGGACGCCGCGGCACGCCGCCACTCTGGGGATGGGGCGACCCGGTGTCCTGCATGGCGCCGCAACCTATCTGCTTCAGGATGAGCATGGCCAAATCGCCGAAGCCCATTCGGTTTCCGCGGGTCTCGATTACCCGGGCGTGGGTCCCGAACATTCGAGCTACCACGATCGGGGGCGGGCCAGATACGAATCGGTCACGGATGCCGAGGCACTGGACGCGTTTTCCTGGGTCGCCCGCACGGAAGGGATCATTCCGGCGCTCGAGACCGCCCATGCGTTCGCCCATGTTCGCAAGATGGCGCCGACCATGGCGCCGGACCAAGTGATCGTGGTGTGTTTGTCGGGGCGGGGCGACAAGGATGTCGACACGGTCGCACGCCTCATGGATCTTGGCGTTTGAGCGCCGATCGGCTGAACAAGGCTTTCGACGGGCTGCGGGCCCGACGCGAAGGCGCGCTCGTCGCTTTCGTGACCGCCGGGGACCCGTTTCCGGATCGCACCGCGGATGTTGTCGAGGCGGTGGCGGCCGGGGGCGCCGATGTCGTGGAATTGGGAATCCCTTTTTCCGACCCGCTCGCCGATGGCCCGGTCATTCAGGCGGCGTCGCTGCGTGCGCTTCGCGGAGGTACCACCCCGCCAAAAGTGCTCGAAGCCGTCGCCGAAGTCCGCGCGCGCGGCATCGAGACGCCGATCGTGCTGATGGGCAGTTGGAATCCGGTGATGCAGTACGGCCCGGAGCGTTTCGCCGAGGATGCCGTTCATGCCGGCGCCGATGGCACGATTCTCACCGATTTGTCGCCGGACGAGGCGCAGGCGTGGTGTTCCTCGTGCCGCGAACGCGGTTTGTCCACGGTCTTCCTGCTGGCCCCGACGTCCACTGCCGAAAGAATGCGTTTGGTCGGATCGGTGGGATCCGGTTTCCTTTACTGCGTTTCGCAGACCGGCATCACCGGGGTTAAGGACGTGGTTCCCAGCGATCTCCCGCCGTTGGTGGCATCGATTCGCGAGCACGCGGGAGGATTGCCCGTCTGCGTCGGCTTCGGTATTTCCAAACCCGAGCAAGTGCGCGCCATCTGCGGGTTCGCGGACGGTGCGGTCGTGGGAAGTTCGCTCGTCACCCTGCTGCACGAGTCGCGGGACTTGGATGCGGCGAGGGCGTACATCGCCGAATTGAAGGCGGCGACCAAGCCGTGACCCGCTTGGAGTTGGCCGCCGTGATCGACCAGACCTTGCTGCGCCCGGACGCGACCCGGCGCGAGACCATGGCCTTCTGCGAAGCTGCTCTGCCCCACGGATTCGCGTCCGTTTGCATCCTTCCGGCCTGGGTCGCCGATGCGGTGGAGATCGTCGCGGGCACCCGTACCCGGGTGGCCACGGTGGTGGGTTTCCCCCACGGTTCGGCGGGGGGCGCCGCAAAGCAGATCGAGGCGGCCACGGTCGTCGCCGACGGCGCCG
>JBJTRZ010000430.1:0-16595 GCA_046076415.1 Armatimonadota bacterium | reverse complement strand
CCGCGTCGTGCTCGGACCGCAAACGCGCCACGAACGCTTCGTCGTAGGCATTGGCGATCGCCAGGATTCCGGAATCCCGGAACGTCTTCAGCGCCCATGCGAGCCGAGCCTCGTCCAGCAATCCCCGAGTGCGCTCCGCTTCGGTGAGCACGAGCGCACCCGGAATGCTCTCCTCCAGGGTCACCGTCGCCTCACAAGGGTCCGCCGCCTGCCGGAGCGACTTGGAACTTCGATCGGCCGAAGCCGATCCACGTTGAAACCGGCTGCGTCTGGCGCAGGATTACGGCTCCGGTATTATCCTTCGCTTCGATCCGCACCACGCCGGAACCGAGGCGCGTTTTGCCGGAAAGGGAGTTGCCCGTAACCACGAAATCGCCGAGGGGAGTCGCGACAAAGGAGGCGGGCGCCTCGCCCACGGTGGCACGGCCATCCACTTGGAGGGAGACAGACACCGGAACGGTCGTCAGCGAAGGGGCCCGGCTGTCGAGAACCAAAGCGCTTCCGGGAATCGAATCCACGGTGGCCTGGGCGCCGGGGCCCGAAACCGTCGTTCGCGCGTTGGCACCGGCTTCAAGCAGAACGACCACTCCCGTGGAGGAGTCGAAATCGAACGCGGTCGCCCAGGCGCCCCCCTGTTCCGCCGAACCGGAGGCGATGCAGGCGAACACGGCATCTCCCTCGGGATTTCCCCCGTCGACCGGAGGACTCGCATAGACTCCGGTTCCGCTGGCCTCGAGGGTCAGTCCTGGATCGAGGGTCCCGGCATCCGCGAAACCGACCAGCCCTATCAATACGGCAATCGTCGCAACCTTCGCACTATTTCCCATCATATACCGCCCCTTTCCCCGCCGATTCGAACATTGTTCAATACGCGGATCGGGGGCCGGAAACCTTCCCTTCCATGGCACGCAGGTGCCCGGTCGCTCGATGGGGAAATGCAGGGATAGCGCTTTGGCGGAGGACAAGCGATGCGTTTGGCATTGGTGGGTTGCGGCGGGCAGGCGGGAGGCGATGTTCCCGAAATCGCCCGACATCCCGAAGTGAAGATCGTTGCTTTGTGCGATCCCGACATCAAGCAACGGGCACGATTCGGCGAAAACTATGAAGTGCCCGAGTCGAATTGGTTCGTGGATCACCGAACCTTGTTTTCGACGATGCGCGGGAAGATCGACGCCGTTTTCTGCGCGACCCCGGACCACATGCATGCTCCGGTTGGTCTGGCCGCGCTCGAGAACGATCTGCACTTGTACGTGCAGAAGCCGCTCGCCCGTGGCGTGGGGGAATGTCGAGCACTGGCGAAAGCGGCCGCGCGCCGCCCCAAGTTGGCCACCCAGATGGGAATCCAGATCCACGGCGAAGCCGCGTACCGCACCGCGGTGGCTTGGTTGCGTGCCGGCGTCATAGGACGGGCCCGGGAGGTCCACACGTTTTGCGGCAAAGGTTGGGGGGGATTGATTCCCGATAAACCCGCCGACCCGATTCCCGCCGGTCTCGATTGGGAAACCTATTGCGGGGTTGCCCCGACCGTTCCGTATGTTTCGGGGTATTACCATCCCGGCAATTGGCGCCGATGGCAGAATTTCGGCACCGGCACGCTCGGCGACATGGGCTGCCACATCCTCGATCCTGTCTTCGGCGGCTTGGAATTCACCGGCGCGCGTTCGGTCGTCTCCCATCTCGAGGGGCCGCCGCGACCGGAAAACCACCCCTACAACGCGCATGTCACCTGGGAGATGGAAGCTACCCGGCGCACGGCGGGTCGAATTCGGATGCATTGGTACCATGGCGACACGCGCCCCGACGCTTCGATTCTGCCGGGCGGCGAAATCCCCAACACCGGCTCCGTGGTGATTGGTGAAACCGGCCGGATGGTGATCCCCCACTGGGCCATTCCCACGGTCTACGGCAACGATCAGCGCCGGCGCAGCGACCTTCCGCCGGTTGAAAAGACCGAAAGCCACTACACGGATTGGGTGGAGGTGGCCGAAGGCAAACGTCGCGGACCGTGCGGTGCCCATTTGGCGTACGCGGCGGCCCTCACCGAGACGGTTTTGCTGGGCAACATCGCAGCGTGGCAGCGTGGGCGCGAGCTGCGCTGGGACCATCGGCGCTGCCGGTTCTTCGGTCCCGGTGCCGACGAAGCCAACGCGCGTCGACTGCCTGGATACCGCTCCGGAGTCGATATCCGCTTCTAACGGTGCGCTCCCTATGCCCCGCGCCTATCCCGGCGCGGGGCATCCCCCGTGCGCATTGTTCAACGAATGTCGCGTACGGGAGCGACGGCAGCGCGTGCCAGCAAATCCGCGAAATCCTTCGCCCCGTCGTCCAACCGAGTCTCCATTCGCACCCCGCGCTCCTGAACCGGATTGTGTCCGAGCCGGAAATCGTCCCAGCACTGGCGCAGCGACGCGTAGTGCACGACACGTCCCCCTTGCCAAGCAACGGTGAGGACATGCCGTTCCTTTGGCAACTCGTGCGGGGGTTCCATCCGGTACCGTGCGAGCGCGGTTTCGTCGACTTCGACACCGAGACCCGGCCCATCGGGTACCCGCACGAATCCCCCTTGGATCGTCAGTGGATCGACCAGCAAATCATCGGCGTAATTGTTCAGGCAGTTGACGGCCGGCCACTGCGCGAAGGGCAACACCGCGCCCAGATGCGCTGACAACGCCGTCGTGAGCCCCGTGCCCACCAACTGCAACCAAAACGGCTTTTCGAATGCGCCCGCCAGCGTGCCGTCGGCGAGCACCCGGCGGACTCCTCCACCGATCACGAATCCGTCGCACACCTCTTCCCGCACGGCCGTGGGGAACGGTGGAACACCAAAATGCATGGCGATCGGCTTGGCAACCTTGCGGCGAAGCACTTTGTAGCCCTCGACATCGTGCTGCTGGATAGGCCCCTCGTAGATGGCGGTCCGCTCGTACCGATCGAGTTCCTGCAGAATCGGCACGGCGTTGCCGGCATTGAGCAGAAAATCGTTCCAGTCCAAATCAAGGCGAAAATGCGGCGGGGTGACGGCACTCATCGCCTCCGTCTGCTCGAACACATCCCACCAAGGGCGGGCCTTGGTCTTGAACGCGACATAGCCTGCGGCGAGGGCATCCTTGGCTTCCTCCGCCAACGCTTCCGGGGGAAAGTCGATGTTCCACCAGGAAATGGGGCACCAATCGCGGACCTTGGGCAGATTGAAGAGGCGATATGCCGGCACACCAAGCGCTTTTCCGACCACGTCGTACAGCGCCATTTGCAGGCCCGCGCCGAGCGAATCGTCGCCAAGATGATCGGCCGGATTGGCGCCCTTGCACCGTGCGATGGCCTCGTCGGTGACGCGTCCCCATGTGTAGTGCGGCAGGGTCTCGCCGTAGCCGACGATTCCGGCATCCGTGACGACGCGGATGATTTCGCTGACACGCCAATTCCAAATTTCGCGCGCATTCCATCGTGCGCAGCGGGGAGTGAAGGGCACATCGAGGACGATGCGTTCGATGTCGACGATACGCGGTACGGCGGGCATGGGCACCTCCAAATGCTGGTGGACCGTTCGAGCGCCCGCCAGCGGGTTCCTGCCCTGTGTGCGAACCCCGCTTAGATCCTGTCGCGCACGTCCGCGACCCGATGCCCGAAACACCGCGGGAAATGTCCCTCGATTGCGGCGGCGGCTTCGGCCATGGCCACCGTCCTGCCCGTTTCCTCTTCGAGGGATGTCACGGTGCGGCCGGAAACGCCGCACGCGACAATGGTGCCGAACCCGTGGTGGACGCGGCGATCCACGTTGAGCGCGAAACCGTGGCTGGCAATGCCTCGGGAGACACGCACCCCGATCGCGGCGAGGTACCGTCCCTCGGCCCATAGGCCGGCATGGAAATCCTCGCGACCCGCGCTGGCGACCCCGAGGCCCCTCGCCACGTCGATCAGCACTTGCTCGAGGGTTCGAACGTAGGAACGCACATCGCGTCCAGCCCCTTCGAGGCGGACGATCGGGTAGCCGACAAGTTGGCCCGGGCCGTGGTAGGTATGGTCTCCCCCCCGATCGGTTGCGAACAGGTCGATACCCTTGGATCGCATTTCCTCGGCGTCCACACGGCGATGGATGGGGTCGGCCAACTTACCATGGGTAACGACGGGCGCGTGTTCGAGCAGAAGGAGGGTATCGGGAACCGCGTCTTCGGCGCGAAGTCGCACCAAGGAGCGCTGGAGTTCAAGCCCTTCCGGATACGGAATGGGTCCGCCGCGCCATAAATGGACGATTTCCAGCGGCGGACCCGACTCCGGAAGGTTCACGCCTGTCGGCGGGCCGCGCGCACCTCGGCCAACTTGATGTCGATGGCGCGGCGGGCTTCCTCGAGTGCCTGCTCCACCCCGGGCAGGTCCGCGGCGGACACCTGATCGATCGAAAAATCCGACAGGCGCGGGGCGATTCCATCGATCACTTGGCGCAGTGCATTGCCAACGGAAAACGGCTGATCCGCCGGGCGTCCCAGGAGCGACGGCAGCGTGTCGATCCCCGATTCGAGGATCGCATCGGCGAGATCCGGATTGGACCGCAACGCCCGCACCACTTTGCCGGTGTCGTCCGAGGACAGACGTTCGTTTCGGATCTTTTCCACCAAGCCCGCTTGGATTTCGGGCTGTTCGTTCAGTTGGCGCAGGAATCGTCCATGTTTTTCCGTCACCTGCCCGTCGGCGGGACGATTCGGAGACGAAACGATTTGTTCGGAGATGGCCTCGGGGAGATCGAGCAGATCGAGGAGGTATCCGACGGTGCGTTCGGAAAGGCCGAGGCGTTGGGCCACTTCCCGATTGTTGGCTCCAACCTGCTCCTTGATGCGACGAATCGCGTTTGCCTTGTCGAGCGGGGTCAGGTCCTCGCGCTGGAGGTTTTCGATCAATTGTTCCGCGGTGCGGTCCTCGGGTTCCGCCCCGCGCACCAGGCAGGGAATTTCGTAGAGGTTCGCACGCTGGGCCGCTCGCCATCGTCGCTCGCCCGTGACGATGCGGTAGCCTTCCACTCCCTCGAGCGCGACGACCGTGATGGGGTTCAACATTCCGTGTTGGCGAATGGAATCCGCCAAGCCCGACAACGCCGCGTCGTCGAGCGCTTTCCGGACTTGTCCGGGATCCTCGACGATTTGTTCAATGGGAATGATTCTCAGATTCATGGTGTCAACTACCCTCCCGTGTTCTGATCCGCCCCACCGCCCAAGGGGTGGGGCGTTCGGCTGTTCGCATTGCGCAGGGCGTCCACGACGCGCTGGGCAAGCACATCGGGAGCGAAGTCGGCTTCGAAAAGGCGCAGTCCCGCGGCGCCGATGCGCTCCCGGTCGACTTCGGATTCGGCGAGTTGGACCGCCGCCGACGCAAAAGCGTGAACGTCCGTGCACGGCACCAAGCGCATCGATCGGTCGTCCTCGGCGGCGAGCGCGGGCGAGGTGTATTCTCCGACCGTTCCCAAGGTCGGAATGCCGTGTTGCAGTCCGGTCATGAGGGTCGTGCGCCGCGTCGAGACGCCATCGACGAACGGGCAGAGCAGCAGGTCCATGGCCGCGAAACGTCGGGAGACTTCCATCGCCGGCAGCGAGCCGTCCGCGATAACCTCCATCCCCGGAACCGCCGCTCGGACGATGTCGGGTTGAAGGCCGATGTACAGCAGGCGAACGTCCCTTCCGGTCGCGGCGATGGCCTGGCATGCGGAGGCTACATGTCCGAGGGGCTTCGATGCGTGGGCGAAGCCGAAGAAACCGGCCACGAACGTGCCTTCGGGAATCCCGAGCCGTTGCCTCGCTTCGCTCCGTGGAATCTCCACCCGAGGAATTCCGCTTCCCGCGGGCGCAAGGTGGATGGATCTCCCGGGAGCCAGCGCGCGTAGTTCCGGCATCCACGGTTCGGTCGAGCAGAAAAGCACATCGGAGCCGCGGACCAGCAAGCGGTATTGAGGCCGTTGCCAGAGCGACATCGCAAGGTATTTGGCGGTGGTGAGCGGCACGTAGCGCTCGTGCACCATCAGGCCGATCCGGGTTGTCCCGGCCCGGCGGATCCGCTCCATCGCCATGGGAAGGTAAGGATTGAAACCGCGCCGCCCCCAGGAAAATGGATTGTATTGCAGGATGGTCCAGTCGGGGCGCCACCCGGCGACGACTCCCGGAAGGGTTTCCACTCCCCGCGGAGATCTAAGGTCGAAGGCGGGAAGGATTTCCACTCCCTCGATCGACGCGCAGGGGCGTTCGCGATCGGCCGCGACGGCAACCGTGGCGCGGCCGGCAAGTGCGCGGGCAAGGGTGGCCGCGTAGTCGCCGATACCGTCGATGGCCGGTGGAAGCGCCGCCGCCACAATCAGGATGCGCATGGCCGGTCAGTCGATCCCGGGGTCGTGGGACCATTCGAATTGCCCGAGGACCAATCCCCCGTCGAGGGCGTCCGCGGCTACGGTCGGATAGGGAAGCACAGGGGAGATTTCAAACGCGCACGCGTCCTGAAGGGTGTCGATGTTTTGTGCGGTCGACTTCACGTAGGCGTCGACCGTGTATCGCCCCGGCTTGAGCCACGGGGTGGTGAAGGAAAATCGTCCCGTGCAGGCGTCGGAGTCGGGAAGTCCGAACTCGACGAAACGGGAATCGCACTGCGCGACGACCACCCCCAGATCATTGACAATGTGCGCCTGCAGGAAACACGGCAAGCCGGTCGCGCGGCGCCGTTCCACGCGAAATTCAAACGTCTTTTGCTTTTCGGAGTCCCATGCGCCGGATTGGGAGCGGAAACGCGTGAAGCGCCATTCACCGGACCCGGGCCGGTCCTCGGAACGAGGGGTATGTTCGGCGTGGGGTGCGTAGGCGGCGAGGTGCTCGGCGATCCCGGCTTCGGTCTCGCCGAAATAGGCCACTCGGCCTGCGCGCATGACCATCACCCGGTTGCACAAGACCGCGATGGATTGCATGTTGTGGCTGACGAAGAGCACGGTCCTACCTTCGTCCCGGGCGACCTCCTTCATCTTGCCGATGCACTTGTTCTGGAAATCGGCGTCGCCGACCGCGAGCACTTCGTCGGCGATCAGGATTTCCGGATTGAGGTGCGCCGCGACGGCGAACGCCAAACGAACATACATTCCCGAGGAATACCGTTTGACCGGAGTGTCGAGGAACCGTTCGACGCCGGCGAAATCGACGATCGCATCGAATTTCAATTGGATTTCCCGCTGGGACATACCCAGTATGGCCCCGTTGAGAAAGATGTTCTCGCCCCCCGTGAGTTCGCCGGAAAAGCCCGTTCCCACTTCGAGCAGGCTGCCGACTCGGCCGTGCAGCGTGGCGGTGCCGCGAGTGGGTTGGGTGATGCGCGAGAGCAGTTTGAGCAATGTCGACTTGCCCGAACCGTTGCGTCCGATCACCCCGACGACCGAACCGTGCTCGATATCGAAATCCACGTCCTTGACGGCCCAGAATTCCTCCTGGGTGACGCGCTCGAAGGGTTTGCGCAAGACGCCGGACAATGCCTCGCCGAGCGTTGTCGCCCGCCGACCGCCATGGGCGATGCGGTAGGCCTTGGAGAGCCCGCGGGCGGTGATGGCGAAGTCAGATGACATCGGCGAATCGACGCTCCAAGCGGTGGAAGAAGGCGGAGGCGGCGAGGAACAGTACGATCGCCCCACCGAATCCGACGACCAAAGCGGGCGTCGACGGTGCCGGTGTGCCCAAAAGCGACCATCGCAACCCTTCGATCAAGCCCGCGACGGGGTTGGCGACCATCATCCATTGCAGGCCTTGGTCGTACAGGCGCGCCGGGAGCACGACCGGACTCGCCCAGAATAGAAACTGGACAAGCACCGGCACGATGTACTGAATGTCGCGGAAACTCACCGAGAGGGCGGAAAACACCATCCCCGCGGCAAGCGCCAGCAGCACCAGACCGGCGACGAACACGGGGGCGAGGGGCAAAGCCGGCCCGGGTGCGACCCGGTACGCCGCCATGATCGCCCCAAGCACCGCGGTCGAAACCGCGAGATCGATCAGCGCGCCGGGAACGACCGACAACGGTAGGACGAGTCGCGGAAAATAGATCTTCGACACCATCTGGCTATTGCCCAGAAGGCAATTGCCGGACTTGGTGAGCACCGACTGGAACACGGTCCAGCCAAGCAGGCTCGAAAAGGAAAACAAAAGCGGTGGAACGGTTCCGGTTGGAACCTTCGCGACCTTGGTGAACATCGCGAAAATGACCGCACCCACCAAAGGTTGCAGCACCACCCAGGCAACGCCCAGCAGGGTCTGTCGGTACCGCAATTTGACGTCGCGCAGGGCGAATGCCCGGACAAGATGACGGTATCGCCACAGTTCGCGCAGATCGAACGGACCGGTGCCCGAGGTGGGGCGGATCACGGTTACCGTTGGACTGGAGGCGGGAGGAGCGGTCGTCTGCGACATCGGTGCGGGGAGTATGCGGCCCGGCAACCCCCTCCTTGGAATCACCGCGGGACCCTGTGCAATATACCATGGTGCCTGCCGGTATAATCGGCGCGGTGACGCCGGCACGCCCTTTCCCCTGGTCCGCGATCGTGGTGGCGATGGCGCTGTTGCTGCGATTGGCGGGAGTGGATTGGGGTCTCCCCGGCCCCGACCGGTACTGGTCGCACCATCCGGACGAGTCGCAGGTCGTGGTCGCGGCCCAATCGCTCGACCCGATCCGAGGCCGATTCGCCACCGGCTTCTACAATTACGGACAGGGCTACCTCCTCGCCGGTTCGATCGCCTCGCGCGCCGCCCAGGGTATGGGAATCGCCCCCACCCAACCGTCGGAAGTGCCCCCCCTCGCGCCCACCCTGTTGTGGTTCCGTTTCGTTTCGGCGGTCGCCGGAACCCTTGCGGTGGCTTGGTTGATCGCGGCAGGTTCCCGCCTTTACTCGCGGCAGGTGGGCTTGATCGCGGGAGCGATGCTCGCCGAGGCCCCGCTCGCCGTACAGCATGCGCATTTCGCCACCGTCGACACGTTCGCCATGGCCGCGGTGACCGGAGCGACGCTGCTGGCAAGCCGGTACGCCTCCGGAGGTTCGTCCGCATGGTTGCCTCTCGCGGGACTGGCGTCCGGCGTGGCCGCAGGGACGAAATACAACGCGGGACTGGTGCTGGCGTTGGTCTTGGCCGCGTGGTGGAACGTTCGTCCGCGCGCGCCGCGGATGCTTCTCGGCACACTGGCATCCGCAGGGTTTGGTTTTCTGTTGTCCTGCCCCGGCGCCGCAATCGAATTCGATCGATTTCGGGAGGATTTGCTCTTCGAAGCACGTCACATGGGAGCCGGCAGCGAGGACATTTTCGCGGGGACTTGGCCGGGATGGATCCACCACGGCTTTATCAATCTGCCGTGGGCGCTGGGCCCTGTCACGGCGGCATGTGTCGCGATCGGGGTCGGATCGGCCCTGCGGCGCCGTGCCCCTGCGGATGGGTTGATCGCTGCTTTCGTGGTGCCCTATTGGCTGTTGATCGGCGCCGCCCAGGTGAAATTCGCGCGCTACCTGCTGCCCGTCCTTCCGCTGCTCGTGCTCTGGGCTGCGGCGGCGTTTCCCGCGACGACGCGGGGTTGGGCCGCGCGTTTCCGCTGGTTTGCCTTCGCCGGGATCGCGACGGGTTTCGTGGTCTCGATCGCTTTCGATCTCCTTTTCATGGGTGCGGATCCGCGCGATCAATCGCTTCGTTGGATGCGGGAGCACGGTACGCGCCGCGTTGCGTTCGCGCGTCGCCCTTGGTACTGGAGCCCTGCCGTGTCTCCCGGGTTGGGTCATTTCAGCCCCGCCGGCGCCGCGGCGGCCGCGGCGAATTGGCAAGGCGCACCGCAAATCGCGGCACCGAGCATGGCCGAGGGATGGTCGCAGGAGTTCCTGGTGGATTGTGCCGCCGACGTGGTGGTGGTAAGCGAATTCGAAGCCCGGGACGGATTGCGGATCGGCTCGCCCCGAGTGACCCGGTACCTCGACGCGCTGGGTCGCTCCCACCCCAAGCGAATCGTGTTCGAATCGCCCCTCGCCCTCGGTCGTTTGCGTTTCTCGAGGACATCGGTCCTGGACGGTTTTCCCGTCTCCAACCTTCCCCACGATATGCTCTACGCCAATCCCACCATCGTCCTGCACACACCATGAACTCCACCGAACGTATCCTCGTCGCCTTGGATGTCGACACCGCCGACTCCGCCGTCGCCATGGTCCGTGAGCTTGCCGGTGCGGTCGGGGGTTGGAAAGTTGGCCTCGAATTGGTGAATGCGGCCGGCTTCGAGATCTTCGATCGGCTTCGGGATGCGGGTGCGGACCGCATTTTCTACGACGCGAAATTCCACGACATTCCCAACACGGTCGCGGGTGCCGTCCGGGCCGCCGCGAAGCGCGGAGTCTGGATGGTCAACGTGCATGCCTGCGGTGGCGCCGCCATGCTTGCGGCGGCGCGGGACGCTGCGAACGAAGCGGACACTCCCCCGTTGTTGATCGGCGTGACCGTGCTCACCAGCATTTCCGAGATCGCGTTTCGCGACGAACTCCGCGGTATGGGCACCGTGGCGGAACAAGTGCTGCACTTCGCTCGGCTCGCCCGCAGCACGGGTCTCGACGGAGTCGTGTGTTCGCCGCTCGAAGTTTCCGATATCCAAACGGTTTGCGGCTCCCAATTCGTCACGGTCGTCCCTGGTGTCCGTCCCGCGGGCGCCGCCACCCATGATCAGGCGCGCTTCGCGACGCCCGGCGATGCGGTGCGCAATGGAGCGAAATACCTCGTGGTCGGGAGGGCCATCACCGGGGCCGTCGACCGTATCGCCGCCGCGCGAACCATTGCGGCGGAAATCGACGCGGCCACCGAAGCGGCATGATTTCCCTTGCGGTCCAGATGTACACGGTGCGGGAGTTTGTCCGTGACCGGAACGGCTTCCTCGACGCCCTGCAACGGATCGCCGCGATGGGCTACGCCGGTGTCCAATTGAGCGCGATTGGTGCGATGGACACCGACGCTCCCGAAGTGGGCGCCTCGGCTGCGGGAGGCGTCCTCGCCGATCTCGGGCTGGCGGCGGTCGCAACCCACCGGCCTTGGTCCCGGTTGCGCGACGAAACGGATCGCGAAATCGAATTCCACCATGCGCTCGGTTGCGACTACGCGGCGATCGGCGGGTTGCCGGACGACTATCTCCGGGAAGGCTCCGCTGGATTTCGGCGTTTCATCGACGACGCGGCGCCGGTGATCCATCGCCTGCGCTCCGCGGGAATTCGGTTCGGGTACCACAACCATGCGCACGAGTTCCAGCGGGACCACGCCGCGGGATCGCCCCCGTGGTACGAAACGTTGATTGCGCTGGGCGGACCCGATTTCCATCTTGAAGTCGACGTGTATTGGGCGTGGCATGCGGGAGTGGATCCCGTGGACCTGCTGGCTCGGTGCGCGGGCCGGGTTCCGGTGATTCATGTCAAGGATCGGGCGGTGGGCGCGAACGGCCCCGAGATCGCGGCGATCGGAGAGGGAAACCTTCCTTGGGGAAGCATACTTCCGGCGTGCGGAACCGCCGGCGTCGAGTGGCTTGCCGTGGAGCAGGACACGTGTCCCCGCGACCCCTTCGACTGCCTCGCCTCGTCGCGCCGGTACCTCGCGGACGCGCTCGCGTGACCCGCGCGGTTAGCGCGGCGGATCGCGCGATGCTCACCGCAACGTTCCTGCACGGCCCCGGAATTGGCGGAGCGACCGAAAAGTCGCTCTGGGCGAAGGGATTGCGGTCCTGGGCCGATTTTCTTGGAGCCGCGAATCCCCCGTTGTCGAAGGCAAAGGCCGGCGCGCTCCGTCCGATAATCGAGGCCAGCGTGGAAGCACTCGAGCGCAAGGATGCCGGGTGGTTCGCGAATATACTCCCCGCCCGGGAACATTGGCGCCTGCTGCCATGGTTTGGCGAGCGGATCGCCTACCTCGACATCGAAACCACCGGCGGCATGGAGCCGGACGACATCACCGTGATCGGCGTCCACGATGGCTACGAATGCCGGGTCCTGTTGAAACACGAAGACCTCGACGAGTTCCCTTCGTTGATCCGGGACGCCCAAATGCTGGTGACGTTTTTCGGAACCGGGTTCGATTTGCCCTTCCTGCGACGTCGATTCCCCGATCTTGCGCTGGATCAACCCCATGTCGACCTCTGTCCCACGCTGCGACGATTGGGGCATTCCGGCGGGCTCAAAGCCATAGAACGGCGACTGGGTATTCCCCGGCGCGACGAGGTGGATGGTTTGGACGGCATGGATGCCGTGAGGCTCTGGGACATTTGGCGGCGACGACGCGACGAGGAAGCACGGCGATTGTTGATCGCCTACAACCGCGAGGATGTCGAGAACCTCGAAACCCTCCTGACGTTCGCCCTGCCCCGATTGACGACCGACTCCGGTTTTCCCGGTGCCGCGGTAACATAGGGCACCATGCCGATCTACGAGTACCGTTGCCGCGCGTGCGAGCGCCGGTTCGAACTCCTGCGCACGTTCTCCTCGAAGGATGAAACCGCCGCTTGTCCGGCGTGCGGCTCCCTGGAAACGCGCCGTGAACTCTCCGTGATCGCCGCACCGGTTTCAGGGGATGGTGCGTGCGGCTGGAGCGAATCCGCGGCGGCATGCCTGCGCCCCGGGTGAGGGCCGCCCGTCAAACGGTGACCGGTCCGGTCCCCTTCGTCCCACCCACGCAACACCGCCCCACCCTTTGCGAGAAGTCGTGAAACGCACCTACCTCACCACGCCGATCTACTACGTGAACGGGGTTCCCCATGTGGGAACCGCCACAACCACGCTGCTCGCCGACGCCACGGCGCGGTACCGCCGCCTGCTCGGCGAGGACGCTTATTTCCTGACGGGTACCGACGAGCACGCGCAGAAGGTCGCCGACGCGGCGGCGGCGCACGGAACCACCCCGCAAGCCTTTGTCGACACCGTTTCCCAATCGTTCGTGCGAACCTGGGACTTCCTCGAATGTCGCTACGACGACTTCATTCGAACGTCGGAGCCGCGCCACCGAAATGTCGTTCGGGAGATCTTCCGGCGCCTGCGGGACCGGGGCGACATTTATCTGGGCGTGTACGAGGGTTGGTATTCCGTCGCCGACGAAACGTTTTTCCGCGACACCGATGTCGATGAAAACGGAATCGTCAAAGAAACCGGTGCCAAAGTCGAGCGCATTCGCGAGGATGTGCACTACTTCCGGCTCTCCGCCTACGGGGACGCGCTCCGAAACCATATCCTGGCCCACCCGGACTTCCTCCAACCGGAGACCCGGCGCAACGAGGTTTTGGCGTTCATCGACGCCGGGTTGCGCGACATCGCGATATCGCGCCGCAACGCCGGCTGGGGCATCGAAGTGCCCGACGATCCCGGCAAGGTCATCTACGTTTGGTTCGATGCGTTGATCAACTACCTGTCCGCCACCGGATGGCCGACGGACCCTGCTTGGGAGTCGCTGTGGCCGTGCGATGCCCATCTGATGGCGAAGGAGATCTTCACCCGATTCCACGCGACATTGTGGCCGGCCATGCTGATGGCGTTGGATGTTCCCCTGCCCCGCCACGTGGTGGGACACGGGTGGTGGGTGGTGCGCGATGAATCGGGCATGCTCGGGAAGGCCTCCAAGAGCAAGGGCAATATTCCGACCCCTCAGGACGTCGTGGCGCAACTCATGGAGTGGGGTGGTGGCGACGAGGCGATCTGCCGGGATGCCTTGCGCTACTACCTTCTGCGCGATATCCGCTTCACGGACGATTCCGAATTCTCGCTGGCAATGCTGGTTTCCCGAACGAATTCCGAGCTCGGGAACGACCTCGGCAATATCCTGAACCGCGTGCTCAAGGCGGGGTACCACGACGGCGTCGTTCCCAGCCCATCCGCGCTCGACCCGGGGCTCGCCAAGGTCGCAGCGGAAACGGTCGCGACCTACCAATCGGCCCTGGAGCGCTACGACTGGGGTCAGGCCCTGCAGGCAGTGAACCAACTGCTTTCGCACGTCAACAAATACCTCGGTGAAACGGCGCCATGGAAGGCCGCGAAGGCCGGAGACACCCGTGTGGTTTCCGATGCGGTCTACAACGCGCTGGAGGGGCTTCGCCTCGGAGCGTACCTGCTCGCGCCGGCCATGCCCGAGGTGGCGCGCCGAATCGCCGCCCAACTCGGTCTCTCCACGCTCGGAGGACCGGGATCCTGGTCGGAAGCCACCCGCTTCGGACACCTCGTGCCGGGCACCCGCACGGGCGAGGCCGAAGTGCTGTTCCCCCGCATCGTTCCCAGCGCCCCAGCGCAAACGTCGCCCTCCCCCGCCAAGGCCAAGGATTCCGCCCCCATGTCCGTTCCGGAAAACTCCGTTCCCGCAGACGATACGATCACCATCGACGACTTCCTCAAAGTACAGCTTCGCGTGGCCGATATCGTGACCGCCGAAAAGGTCGAAAATGCCGACCGCCTCCTCAAACTCGGGCTTCGGATCGGCGATGAGGAACGTACCATCGTGTCGGGCATCGCCACGGCCTACACGCCGGAATCCCTCGTCGGCAAGCAAATCGTCGTGGTCTTCAACCTTGCCCCGCGCAAGATGCGCGGCATCGAAAGCCGCGGAATGTTGCTCGCGGCCACGGATGCGGAAGGCAACGCGATCCTATTGCACCCGGACAAGCCGGCCGTGAGCGGATCCGAGGTCCGCTGAGCTTCCGCGAAGGGCACCTTCGTCGACCATGCCTCGCGGCCCACTGATTTCCGTGGTGCGGCGCGCCGCGGATACGGCGTTCCCGTGGTTGATATTGGCCGGTTTGGCGCTCGTTCCGGTGCCCGACGCATCGGGAAAGTCGCTCCTTGGACTACCCAGCGTTTGCGTGTGGCGCAGTGCCACGGGTATTGCCTGCCCTGGTTGCGGCGCGTTGAGATCGTTGGTGTGCTGCGCCCATGGCGAATGGGACCGCGCCATGGCCTTCCATCCGCTGGGCCCGGTAGCCTTCGTCGGGCTGCTGGGCTGGGCGGGTTTCACCCTCCCGCTTCCGGTGCGTCCCCGTGCACCGAGGACTGCCCTGTGGGCGATATGGCGGAGCCGAGCCGGGTGGCTCCTGGGGATCTGCGCCACCACCGTGTGGCTGGTGCGGTTGCTCGGGTTCCTGCCGGCGGCCCCCTGACGCAGCCTACCCCGCGTTCGATCGCTTGGCTTCGAGTTCGTCCCACCGCGCATACAAACGGTCCACTTCCGCTTTCGCTCTCGGCAGGTCGGTTTCCCACATCGACGCCAGTTTCGTGGCGTCGCTCGCGACATCGGGCGCGGCCATTCGGGCTTCGACTTCCGTCACGGCCTTTTCGGCCTCCTCGATCCGCGCTTCGATTCCCGCCCACTCCTTGCGTTCGCTGGCCGTCAGACCGATGGAACGCGGCGTGGCTTGGACGTTGCGCTGGGTGGTCTGCGCCGCGACCCGCCGTTCATCGCGCCTCCGGGCAAACTGCGCGTAATCGGCATACCACTCCGGTGTTTCCCCTTCCCCCAGCACGAGGATTTGGTTGGCAACGCGATCGAGGAAGAAACGGTCGTGGGTGGCGAGCATCAACGCTCCGCCGAATCCGACCAACGCATCTTCCAGAACTTGCAGGGATTCCAAATCGAGATCGTTCGTTGGCTCGTCGAGCAACAAGATATCGGCCGTGCGCACCATGAGCCGCGCGAGGCATAACCGGGCCTGCTCGCCCCCGGACAGGGTGGACACCCGGGCTCCGAGCCTCTCCTCGGCCAGTCCGAAACGCTTCGCCCAAGCGGACACGTGCAGGTGGCTGCCTTGGTACTCCACCATGTCGCCGGCAGGGCAAAGCGCTTCCCGAACCGTGGTGGTGCGCTCGAGATCGGACCGCAATTGATCGAACCGCACGATCCGAAGTGCATCCGCTCGTTTGACGGTTCCCGTATCAGGTTCGATCTCGCCCGCGACCAGGCGCATCAATGTGGTCTTCCCAGACCCGTTGGGGCCGAGGATCCCCAGTTTGGTCCCGGGTGCGAGCAGTAGGTCGAGGTCTCGAAACAGGCATTTCCCACCGAGGGATTTCGCGAGCCCCTTGCCTGCAACCAGTTCGCGGGTGCGGCGTCCGGAAGCGGCGAAGCCTTCCGCGGCGAGCCGGGATCGTTCCTTCAAGCGCTGACGCATCTCTTCGACGGTCGCGAAAAGCTCGCCGGCATCCTCGATGCGCCCCTTCGCCTTGGTGGAGCGCGCCCGGGCGCCCCGTCGCAACCAAGCCACTTCGCGCCGAACGTCGGAATCCAATCCATCGAGCCGACGCCCCTGGGACGCCAAATACTCCGCCTTGCGTTCCACGAAATCGGCATATCCCCCGCTCGAGGACAAATACCCATCCGCATACCTGGGATCCAACTCGATCAACCGCGTGGCGACGTTTTCCAGAAAGTACCGGTCGTGCGTGACCACGAGCGTTGCGCAGCTTTCGGATTCGAGCACCCCTTCGAGCCATTCCACGCCGGGAATATCCAAGTGGTTGGTGGGCTCGTCGAGCAAAAGCAGGTCGGGCGACCGCACCAGCGCGAGCACGATGGCCAGACGTTTGCGCCAGCCACCGCTGAGCGTCGCGACCGGAGCCT
>JBJTRZ010000429.1:0-5011 GCA_046076415.1 Armatimonadota bacterium | reverse complement strand
CACCGGCAAATGCGTGGTCCAAGCCATCAGCCAAACCACCGGCGAACTCGACTCGTCCAAGTCGTTGGGAAACGCGAGCTACACGGTGGACGTTACCGACGGCGACTTGCTCTCGCCCAAGGGTCCCGACGCCTACGGAATCCGCGTGGTCAAGGGGGATGGAACGGTGTGGTACGCCACGATCGTCAACGGCTCCGTGGGTCGCCGAACCCTCGGTGGCGGCAACGTTCTGGTGAAATCCAAGTAACCGGGATTCCATTCACCATGGCGGGGTCGGGCAACCGACCCCGCTTTTTTCGTGCGCGCAGCCCCTCCCGTGGCACAATGCCGGTGCGCGACCCGCGCCAGGAACCGAATCTCCCATGGACCATCCCCTCCCGAAATGGACCCTCCCGCACGTTGCTGACTTCGCCATCGGCACCGGAATCGACGCTGGCCCGTGGCGCCGTGTCCGTCCCGTGTCGTTGGCGCCGTCGGATGGATCCGGGCGCGCGAACGGGGATTCGCGGGCATGGCTGTGCTGGAGCGACACGCACCTGTACGCCGCATGGCGCTGCGCCGGCCCGTCGCCACGGTGCACGTTCCGCCAACGGGACGAACCGCTGTACACCGAGGATGTCGTCGAACTCTTCGTCGCTCCGAACCCCGCGGATCCATGCCGATATTTCGAGCTCGAGTTCAACGCGCTCGCAACGATCTTCGATGCGAAGGTGGTCCATCCCACCGCCGATGGATCGGGACGCCCCGCCGTGGATGCCACTTGGAATGCTCCGGGGCTGGAGTGCTTCGCGCGCACCTTCGACGGACATTGGGAAGTGGAGATCGCGGTTCCCTTCGCCGCACTGGGCGCGCCTGTCCCGACCCCGGGATCGCAGTGGAGGGGCAACGCCTACCGGATCGAATACGGGCCTCCGGACCGGTACCTGGCTTGGTCCCCCACCCGCACCAAGACCCCGAATTTTCACGTGCCCGCGCGGTTTGGAAACCTCGAATTCGGCCGCTGAGCCATACACGCCCTATCGGTGTTGTCCATCCCGAGCGGACCGTGTTATCGTCCCGACCAAGGAGTTGCCCGTGCACGACCTGTTGCTCAAGGGAGGCCGCGTCCTCGATCCCGCCAACCATATCGATGGACGGTTCGATGTGGCGGTCCACGATGGCCGCATCGCCGCGATGGCGACCGACCTCGATCCCGCCTCGGCCCGTAAAGTGATCGAGGTCGGTGGCCGTTTGGTGGTTCCCGGGCTGATCGACATCCATGTGCACGCGCACCACACGCGCGCTCCAGAGGGCCTCCCGGAGGGACTCAGCGTGCACATCGACGCCCATGTCCTCCGCAGCGGTGTCACCACGGTGGTCGACACCGGCACCGCCGGCCCGGACCACTTCGACCATTTCCGCCGCACCGTCATCGATCGTTCCACGGCGCGCATCCTCGCATTCGTGAATGTCGTGGATCGCGGGATGCTCGGCGATTGGGAGCAGGACCCGCGCAACTTCGTGCCAGAGGCGGCCGCGGCGACGGTCGCCGCCAATTCCGATGTCTGCGTCGGGATCAAGACGGCCCATTACCGGGCGACCGAACCTTGGGACGACCTGCATACGCCCTGGGCGGCGGTCGATGCCGCGATCGCCGCCGCGGAGCTCTGCGGCAAACCGGTGATGTACGATTTCTGGCCCCGCCCTGAGCGCACCTACGAGGATCTATTGCTGCGCAAGGCGCGCCCCGGCGACATCCATACGCATGTCTACGCCCAGCAATTCCCCATCCTCGACGCGAACGGCAAACCGAACGCGTTCCTGTTCGAAGCCCGCCGCCGCGGAATCGTGTTCGATGTCGGACACGGGGCGGCGAGCTTTTGGTTCCGCAACGCCGAACCGGCCCTCGCCGGCGGCTTTGGTCCCGATTCCATTTCCACGGATCTGCATTTGGGAAATGTTTCGGGATGCGTGCTCGACATGACCACCACCATGGGAAAGATGCTCGCGATCGGCATGCCGTTGGAGGAGGTGGTGATGCGTTCGACCGTGGCGCCCGCACGAGAAATCGGACACCCCGAACTCGGAACCCTGTCCGTGGGCGCCTGCGCCGACGTCGCGGTGCTGGATGTCCGGCATGGGGACTTCCGTTTCGTCGATTGCGGCGGAGGCGCGGTCCGGTCGGATCGACGCATCGAATGCGCCCTCACCCTCCGCGCCGGGCGCATCGTTCACAACGGCGCCGGGCTCGGCACGCCGGACTGGCGCGACGCTCCTGCGTCCTATTTCGAATGCCGACCCGCGGGAATGCCCGCGCGACCGGGAAAGGCCTGACCCATGCCATTCAACGTGCTGCGCCGAGGCAAGATCACCTACTACAGCGAAGGCGACGCCCCCGTCCTGTCCAGTCTGGTGACCGAAGCGCAAGCGGACGGGGACCTGCGCATCCATTTCGCCGGCCTGACCGGGGGATACTCCGCCCGTTCGGTGCTGGGAAACGACGAACTCGTTTCGATGGATCCCGAGCGCGAGATCCCGTTGGTGTTCGCCTGCTGGGAGAAATGGCTCCAAATGGCCGGCATCTGCCAGCATCTCCACGAAATCGATTTCATCGAAATGCATGTGTTCGGATGCCAACCCAAACAGCCCAATCCGTCGCTCGACCCCGCCGGATACCAAGCGGAATGCGACCGCCTGCGCTCCGCCTACGCGCGGGCGTATCGCGCCTGGTGGAGCACCCACTGTCCGGACAACGGGCTTCCCTGCCGGTTCACGGTCCATGTCGTGGATGTTCCCGACCGGGCCGCGTCCTACGAGTTCTATTCCGTGGGTCTGCTCCAGCGGGGAATCCGATGAAACTCATCGACGAACTCGGCGTGCGGCGGGTGGTCAATGCCAGCGCCACGCTAACGCGCCTCGGAGGTTCGCTCATGCCTCCGGAGGTGATCGACGCCATGCGGGATGTCGCGGACGCGTGGATCGATCTCGAGGAGCTCCAAGCCCGCGTGGGCGAGGAAATCGCCCGCATCACCAACAACGAGGCCGCCATGGTGGTGACCGGGGCGGCGGCCGGCATCTGCTTGGCCGTCGCCGCGGCGATGGTCGGCGACGACGTGGCGGCGCGGGATCGCTTGCCCGTAGTGGAAGACCTCCGCAACGAGGTGGCGATGTACCAAGTCCACCGCAATGGCTACGATGTTGCCGCGCGCATGACCGGGGCCCGCTTGATCCTCGTCGGAAACAACGAAGGCGCATCGCCCGAAGATCTTGCATCGGCGCTTGGGCCGCGCACCGCGTGCGTCCTTTGGTTCCAAGGCGCAATGACCGGACGCGGCGAGCCTACCCTCGACGAAACGATCGCGGTGGCCAAACGGCGCGGCGTCCCGGTGTTCGTGGACGCGGCGGCGCAACTGCCCCCCGCTTCGAACCTATGGTCCTACACGCGCGCCGGCGCGGACCTCGCCATTTTCTCCGGAGGCAAGGACCTGCGTGGCCCGCAGGCATCCGGGCTGGTCGTGGGCGCCCGATATTGGATCGACCGAATGCGTCCATTGGCCAGCCCGAACAGCGCCATCGGCCGCCCCATGAAGGTGGGCAAGGAGGAAACCGCGGGACTGCTCGCGGCGGTTCGACGTTACTTGGCGCTGGATCACGAAGCACTGCGGGAGCGCGAGGAAGCCATCGTGGCGCAGTGGTGCCGGCAACTTGCCTCGCTGCCGGAAATCCGTATCCGCCGCGATTGGCCCAACGAAGCCGGCCAACCTTCGCCCCGAGCGCGCATCGACTGCATCGCGAAGGTCGCCAGCCAAGCACTGGTGGCGGAACTCTGGAACGCGGATCCGCGCGTGGCGGTCGGTCACGACGGCGATTCCATTTATCTGAACCCGATGACGGTGGCCGACGACGAGGTGGAGTTGGTTGCGCGCGCCATCGCCGAGGCATGGGCCCGACTGGCGAACCCCTGACCGGACCCGATGGCGACCCGGCCCGTCCCGGGCCACAATGAAGTCGTGCTGGGTTTCGCATATTCCCCGTTGTCACGGAAAACCACCATCGCCGCCGCCTTCCTGCTCGTGGCCGGCGGTTGTCGCGCGCCCTCGGGACCTCAGACCCGGGAGTCCGGCATCCGCTTGGTCGACCGGGCCGCGCAGGCGGGCATCGCCGCGCGTTTCCCCGAGCCGACACGCCGCCCGGGCACCATCCTCGACACGATCGGACACGGTTGCGCGTTTTTGGATTTCAACGGCGACGGCAATCTGGATGTCTTGATCGCGGGATCCCCAAGCTTTTTGTATCAAGGGGATGGGCGCGGTGGATTCAAGGACGTCTCGGAGCCTTCGGGAATCGGGAAGGTGCCGGGAAACCTGCTCGGAGTTGCGGTGGGCGACGCGGATGGCGACGGATTCCCCGACGTTTACCTCTCGGGCTACGGCACCGGACACCTGCTGCGAAATCTCGGTGGAAAGCGATTCGTTCGCGTCGATGCCGGCCTTCCCTCCCAGCCGTGGGGCACTACCGCGGCGTGGGCGGACTACGACCGGGATGGTCGCCTTGATTTGTACGTCGGTAACTACGTGCGCTTCGACGACACCGTGCGAACGCTGTGCCGGAGCGGCGACGTGGAAACCAGTTGTCCCCCCGGACAATACGATGGAATTCCCGGGCGCCTGTACCGCAATCTGGGCGGACTGCGTTTTCAGGATGTCACCCGATCCGCGGGATTGGCCGAAAGTCCTGGCAAGACGCTCGGAGCCGCATGGAACGATGTCGACAACGATGGATGGCCCGACTTGGCGCTGGCCAACGACGAGGTGCCCGGTGCCCTTTACCGAAACCTCGAAGGAAGATTCACCGACCGGGGCGCGGAGGCCGGGATCGCTTATTCCAACGTTGGTCGCCCCCATGCGGGCATGGGGCAGGACTGGGGAGATTTCGACGACGATGGCCGGCAGGATCTGGCCGTAGCCACGTTCGCGACCGAACTCAAGCCCCTCTACCACCAAGGTGCCGACGGACTCTTCGTCGACCGATC
>JBJTRZ010000428.1:0-9725 GCA_046076415.1 Armatimonadota bacterium | reverse complement strand
GTACAAAGCGGATGGAGCGCGAGACGCGAAGAGGCACCGCTGCCGAAGCAGTGGGATCCGGGGGGATTCGACGATGACGATCGATGCGGCACTGACGGAGTTGGGGGCGACCGCGGGCGTGTTGACGCGGGAGGAGGAGGCGCGGCTCGACCGCGACGGGTATTTGGTGTTGCCGGGTATTTTGTCTCCCGCGACGGTGGATGCCATGAACGCGGTGCTCGACGCGTTGGTCGTGTCGGAGGGGGAGCATGCCGGCAAGGAGGTGCATCAGGAGGCGGGCACCAACCGCCTTTCGAATCTGGTGGACAAGTCCGGTGTTTTCGATGTTTGCTTCACGCATCCGCGCGTGCTCGCCGGGATCGCGCGGGTGCTGCGTGGCGACCTGAAGCTGTCTTCGCTCAACTACAGGGCCGCGTTGCCGGGCGAAGGCCTGCAAGGTCTGCATTGCGACTGGTCGGGGCCTGTCGTCGCGGGCGATTACCATGTCTGCAACTCGATATGGTTGCTCGACGAGTTCACTTCGGAGAACGGCGCGACCCGTGTGGTTCCGGGAACCCACGATGCCGGACGGACTCCCCAGGAGTCGATGCCGGATCCGTCGGCGCCGCATCCGGACGAGGTGCTCTTGACCGCGCCGGCGGGGACGGTGGTTGTGTTCAACAGCCACACGTGGCACGGCGGGACCCGCAACCGAACGGACCGTCCCCGGCGTGCGCTGCATTCCTATTTCTGCCGGCGTTCCGATCCGCAGCAGTTGGACCAACGTTCCCATGTGGGTGCCGCGGCGCGTGCGCGCCTCGGTGCGGCGGCCCGTACGGTGCTGGATCTGGACTGATCCGGAATTCTCCCGCATGGGGGAGCCGGATTGGGCGCGGTTCCTGCGGAGCGAACGCCTACCAACAAGCGTCGGGCCCCGCGTGCGCTGGGAACGGCGTCGCTTGACAACCGAGTCGACGGGCCATACACTCGTGACGAAGTTGAAGTAGCGTTTCTTCAACCCTGTTTGCCGTGATTTGGTTGCGACGATGACGACGCGATCCCTGCCATCGACCGTTCCCGCCTCCGAAGGGGTGGCGTCTTCCGAGCGTGCTCCGACCCTCAAGGACGTGGCCGCGCGCGCCGAAGTCGGCGTGGTGACGGCCTCCGGGGTGCTCAACGGATCGCGATCGGGCACACGGGTGAGCGAGGCCACGCGCCAGCGCATCCTGCGCGCCGCCGCCGAATTGCGGTACCACCCCAACCACGCGGCGCGCAGCCTTCGCCATCGGCGCACCGGTGCGATCGGCGTGCTGTTCAATTTCGTTTCCTGGCCACCGGTCGTTTCGAACCCCTACGAGTTCGCGGCGCTCGAGGGCATCCTCCTGGCCGCCGGGGAGCGTGGTTTCCAGGTATTGCTCTTCACCGCCGACGGGCGGGCCGGCACGTCGCCGATGGACGCGGTGCGCGAACGGCGCGTGGATGGCGTCGCGATGATCGCGCCGCTCGTGGAGAGTCCCATTCCCGCGGAAATCGCCGGACTCGGGATTCCGGCCGTCTCCCTGTCGTGCCGTCCCGACGGCGACATCGTTCCATGGGTCGATATCGACAATGCCGCGGGGGTGCGGGCCGCGGTCGACCATCTGGTTGCGCTCGGGCATCGTCGAATCGCCCACGTCACGGGTCCGGTCGACCAAGCGAGCATTTTGGAGCGCCGCGACGCGTTCCTTGCCCATATGGCGGCCCGAGGATTGCCGGTCCCGGAGCGCTTCGTGTGCACGGGCGCCACGTCCACCGTGCGCGACCGATCCGCGGCCCTGCTGCGCGGGGAGGATCGGCCCACGGCGGTGATCGCCTGGAACGACGGCGTGGCCGTGGACGTGATGGCGGGCGCGGTCGACGCGGGCCTGTCGGTGCCGGAGGATGTTTCGGTGGTGGGATTCGACGACGACTCCCGCGCCGCGGCGGCCAGACCGCCGCTCACGACGCTGCGTCACCCGGTGCGCGACATTTGCCGCGCGGGGACGCTGCTCCTGGTGGATCGCATCGAAGGACGGGCGACTCCGGTTCCGGAACGTTGGATTCCGGAATTGGTCGTCCGCGATTCCACGGCGGTTCCCCGATCCGAATCGACCGGGAAGGGGGTATCCTGACGATGGCGCAGCGCTCCGTCGCGCGGATGCCACGACCCTCCCGATCGGCTGGGATCGTTTTCATCGTCGAAATTATCGAAACGGCTCCGCAGGGCGGGGCCATGGAGACTGAACCATGACGTTCGCGAACGCCAAGCGGCGCAGCGGCTTCACGCTGATCGAACTCCTCGTTGTCATCGCGATCATCGCCATCCTGGCGGCGATCCTCTTCCCCGTCTTCGCCCAGGCCCGTGCCAAGGCCCGCCAGACGAGCTGCCTTTCCAACGTCAAGCAGCTTGCCCTCGGGTTCAACATGTACGCCCAGGACTACGACGAGTCGTTCCCCTACTTCAACTGGGCCGCCCAGTTCTCCGGCGGATCCGGTCCCGGCAAGGAAATCTGGGGCAACTACTGGGTCAACGCCATCTACCCGTACGTCAAGAACGCCGGCGTGTACGGCTGCCCGGATGACCGCGGCAACCTGACCCCGCTGAACTCCTCGATGTTCTGGTGGACCGGCCTGCCGACCAACGACGAAGCCCAGTGGCTGAATCGTGGGTGGGTCCGCGAACTGCTGCGCCAGAAGATGAGTTACGGCTACAACGAGCACTTCCAGACCGATGGTCCCCAGCTCGCCCGCGCCGATCGCCCGGCCAACATGCTGCTTCTCGCCGACTCGATCACGACGTCGGTGTGCTGCGCCAACGGTCGGTTCCCGGATCAGAACAACCCGAACGATCCGAACCACAAGTTCATCATCCGCCGCGTGGCCTACGCCAATCAGTGCGACGGAACCTGGTACGGCGGCGCCGACCAGAATCGCCACCAGCAGAACTGGGAAGGCCCCAACTGCGCTCGGCACTCGGCCGGCGCGAACATCGGCTATATCGATGGTCACGCCAAGTGGTCGAAGCAACAGGCCATCACCGACGACCTGTACTACGGCACCCAGGCCAACTGAACCCAGGCCGATCTCCTCGGAGGTCGGCCGACGCTCCTTCCGCCGGACGGCCCCACGGGATCCGTCCGGCGGATTTCCTTGGAATCAGGATCCCCTCCAACCATGGACGACCAGAAGAAGACCACCCTCGCGATCGTGCTCGTCGTCGCCGCCGTCGCCATCTGCATCGGCGTTTTCGTCGCGTTCGGACGCGGCTCCGGCTCCGTCTCCGCCACCGAAACCGAATCCACCGGCAAGGAGAAAATGCAGGCGGCGATGCAGCAGATGTACCAAAACCAAGGCAACCGCGCGCCCGGCGGAATGGCCGGCCAGCCCGGGGCTCCCGCGACCCGCTGACGTCGTGGACACCGTGGTCGCTCCGGAGAAGGCCGTCCGTTGGGGCGGGACGAAGGCGGGAATCCTCCTGGCGTTTGTCCTCGCCGCGGGATGCCGCACCTCTCCGGAACGACCCCGGCCCGTTGCGGATGTGGCGTCCGTGTCGGTGGTCCGCCTACGACAATCCGTCGACAGGAACCCCACCGATGTCGGCGCGATGCGCGAACTCGGCCGCGCGCTGCTGCCGACGTCGCGTCCCGAAGCCGCGCGTTGGTTGCGCAAGGCGTTCGAAACGGATCCCAAGGATTCGGTGTGGCGCGACCTTGCCGATCTCTTCGCAAGCGCCGGCTATCTCGACCGCGAGATCGAAACCTGCGAAGCCCACCTGCGCGCGGCGCCGGGCGATGCCGCCGCCATGGGACGTCTCGCCACCCTCCTCCTGATCGTCGCCGATCAAGAAGGCGCCATCCGTCTGGCGGACAAGGCGGCCATCGCCGCACCCACCGACCCCGACGTCCTCAAAGCGGTCTCGCAGGTGCACTACAGCACCCTCAAATTCCGCAAGGCGGTGGAAGCCTACGCTCCGTTGGTGTCGGTCCGCTCGGTCGACCCCGAGGATTGGAATCGCTACTCCGAGTTGCTGCGCGCCGACGGACGGTACGAGGAAGCGGATTCCGCCATCGCGAAAGCGATCGCCCTCGCGCCGGACAAGCCCAATTACCATGCCCAGCGCGCCCACGTGCTGGCGACCGTCGAACCCACCGGGCGATTCGCCGAAGCCGAAGCCGAGGCGCGCAAGGCGATCGAGCGCGGAGACCGCTCCGTCGACAACCGGTATTGGCTCGCGGTGGCGATTCAGGGGCAGGGGCGCACCGACGACGCGGTGAAGGCGTTCGAGGATGTTGCCCGGGACGATTTGTCCTACGAAAAGACCGCGTTCCATCTCGGGCGGCTCTATCGACGCAACCCGGACACAGCCGCGCGCGGCGTCGAATTGCTCAAAGCCTACGACACGATGAGTCGCAACGAGCGCGAGGTGGCCTTTGCCCGGCGAACGTTGCGCCTGCATCCCGAAGCGCTGGCCAACCACTACAAACTGGCGCAGTACTACCTTCGTGCCGAGGAATATCCCACGGCCATCGCGCTTCTGCGCCGGGCGATGGCCCGCTTCCCGTCCAATAAAGCGGTCCGCACAACGCTGGCTTCCGCGCTCGAGGCTTCCGGACGTCTTACGGAGGCGGGCGAACTCGCAAAGGCCGGAACGACCCGATGAGCCGCTCGACCACCCTCGTCGCGTTCGCATGCCTCGGCCTTTCCATGGTGTCCGGTTGCACGCGCTCCACCGCCCCCCCCTCGCACGCGGCCGGCACCAACCCCGCGGCCCCGCCGACCGGAACGGTGCGTTTCCAGGACGTCACCGATGCCGCCGGCCTTCGTTTCGTCCACCACAATTCGAAGACTCCTAAGAAGTACCTGATCGAGATCATGGGAGCGGGAGGGGCGTTCGCCGACGTGGATGGCGACGGGTGGCTGGATATCGTCTTGGTGGATGGGCGAACGTTGCCCGGCGGAGATCCCGTCGCGGATCCCCAAGGCGTCCGTCTGTACCGAAACGATGGCGATGGAACGTTCACCGACATCACGAAGGGCTCCGGACTCGAAGCGGCCCGGATGTACGGCATGGGTGTGGCGGTTGCGGACTACGACGGCGATGGTCGCCCCGACATCTATGTCAGCGGGGTGCTCGACGGTGGTCGTTTGTTCCAAAACCGCGATGGTCGTCGTTTCCGGGATGTCACCGCCAAGGCCGGGGTGGCCAACAAGGGGCGCTGGGGCACGAGTTGCGCGTGGTTCGACTACGACCACGATGGGCGCCTCGACCTCTTCGTGGCCAACTACGTCAAATACCGGACGCTCGCGGATGACCAACCCTGTTTCGCCGGGGAACGGCAAAAGCGCATCTACTGCATTCCTTCGGCGTACGAGGGAACCCCGTGCACGTTGTTCCGCAATCGCGGCGATGGCACGTTCGAGGATGCCTCCCGCAAAGCCGGACTTTCCGAGCACGCGGGGAAATCCCTGGGCGTGTCGTTGTGGGATGTCGACAAGGACGGCTGGCTGGACGTTTTCGTGGCCAACGACACCACGCCGGGCTTCTTGTTCCACAACCGCAAGGATGGAACGTTCGAGGAAATCGGAGTCGAGTCCGGCGTGGCGTACAGCGACGCGGGGATTCCGCATTCGGGCATGGGAATCGATACGGGCGACGTGCGCAACGACGGCACCATGTCGTTGCTGTTGACCAACTACTACGGTCAGGAAACCAATCTTTACCATCAGGTGGAAGGGTTGCTTTTCGAGGATCGCCGCACGGACGCCGGGGTGGGGGCGCACACCAATCCCATGGTGGGGTTCGGCGTTTTGTTCGTGGATGTGGACAACGACGGTTTGCTCGATATCTTCCAGATGAGCGGTCATGTTCAGGATGAGATTCAGGAAAGGGAACCCCAGGCGACGTTTCGGCAACCCGCCCTTTTGCTGCGAAACCTTGGGAGCGCGCGTTTCGATGAAGTGGGGCTGAAGTCGGGCGAGCCATTTTCCGTTCCGCGGGTCGGGCGTGGCGCCGCGGCGGGGGACGTGGACCACGATGGGCGCATCGACTTGCTGGTCACCGAGAACAACGGTTCCGCACGCCTTTGGCGCAATGTTTCCGAGGGTGCGGGGCACTGGACCACTTTGAAAATGGTCGCGACCAAAGGCGCCAAGGAGGCGATCGGTGCGGTGGTTGCGTGCTCGGCGGGCGGAGTTCGCCGCCGTGCGACCGTTCGCACGGGCTCGAGTTATCTGTCGCAGTCGGACCTGCGCGTCCATTTCGGTTTGGGAACCGCCACACAGGCGGATATCGAAGTGACTTGGCCTTCGGGTTCGGTCGAGACGTTCGCCGGGGTGCCCGCGGACCGCATCTCGACCTTGGTCGAAGGCACGGGAAAGGCGCGCTGATCCATGCGGCGCCCTGTGGTTTTGCTCGTGTGCCTGGGGGCGGTGTCGGTGGCGTTCCTGGCGATGCGGCCGGCGCTGCGTCGCATGGGCGAATCGGCGCGGTCGATCGATCGCGAAACCGATCGCATGGTGGCGGAGGCCGGACGCGATGGTGCGCTGGCCGACGCCTTGAAACGAGCGCGGGCGGCGGCGCAGGCGAGTCCGTCGGATCCTGCGGTGTTGGTGGAATGGGCGGGGGCCGCGCAGGATGCGGGGTTGCCCGACGAAGCCCTGGAGGCGATCGGGCGCGCCGAGCGGCTGCGTCCCGGAGACCCGATGCCCCTGCTGGCCAAGGCGGACATACTGCAGCGTGCCCATCGATACGACGAGGCCATCGACGCGTACAAGTCGTTGTTGAAGGTGGAGCCCAATCTCCCGCGCGCGGTCGCGGGGCTCGCGTTGATCTATCTTTCCATGGCGTGGACCGCCGAGGCGCGCGACCTGCTCGAGCGTGCGGTGGCGATGCATGGCGGCGATCGACCGCTGCGCACGGCGCTCGCCTTGGCCTGCGTGCAGCACAACGAGTTCGCCAAGGCGGAGGGAATTCTGCTTGGGCTGCAGGCGGATGCACCGGCCGATGCGGCGGTGCAGGGGCCGCTCGCGGACTTGTACCTCAAGGCGTCGCGGCCCAAGGATGCATTGACCGTTTTGGAGCGGGCTCGTGCGCGCTTCGGGGACGATCCGCGGATCGCCACGGGCATCGCGCAGGCGTGTTTGGCGCTCGGGGACGCGCGGCGTGCCGAGGCCGAAGCGGCCAATGGATTGCGGTCGGCCCCCGGAACGATTCCTTTGGAATGGCAACGGGCTTTGGCATTGCAGCGCCTCGGACGTGCGGAGGAGGCCACCGCGCTCCTCGCGTCCATCCATGCGCGTGATCCGGATCATGAATCGGTGCGATTGCTGCTGGGGCAAGCGTGGATCCGTGCGGGGAAACGCTCCGAGGGTGCGGCGTTGCTGGCCGAACACCGCAAGGGCACGGCGGCGGCCGCGGCGCGCGCGCGCGCCAGCCTCAAGGTTTCGATGAACCCACGCGATCCCGCGGCGCACCTCGCGATGGCACGGATCCATCGGGCCGAGGAAGCAACGGGTCGCATGCGCGCGGAACTCCGGCGGGTGCTGGAATTGGATCCCAAATCGCAAACGGCGCGGGAGTGGTTGGAGGCGGTCCAGTGAAGTCCGGGCAACGCGGCAAGGGTTTGTGGATCGCGCTCGGCGTGGTGCTCGGCGCCGGCATCCTCGCTTCGCCGACATTGGTGCGCATGTCGCGGGAGGCCGCTCGCCTCGATCGGGAAGCGGATCGACTCGAGCGCGATGCCAGTCGCGAAAAGGAGCGTTCGGGTGCGGTCGATTGGGCCCGGGATCGGATGGAAAAGGATCCGGGGAACGCGGTGTTGCATCTCGATTATGCGGCCGCCCTGGGGCAGAATCGGCGCTACGACGAGGCGCTGGCGCAAATTGAGAAGGCCCAGCGCATCGCACCGGAATCCGCCGCGCCGCATTTGGCGAAATCGCAATTGTTCGAATACGGCGACATGCTCGATCTGGTGCTGTCGGAGGCGCGCGAAGCGGTTCGTCTGGAACCTGGCAATGCGGCGGCGGCGACGCGGCTCGGGCAGGTGATGATCGGTCTCGACTGGAACCTCGCGGCGCTGCGCGCGATGTCGGATGCGGTGAAGCGGCAGCCCGACGTGGCGAGTCTGTGGGTCGTTCTGGCGCTCGTGAAGTTTCAAATGAACGACTTCCGCGGTGCGCTTGAGGCCATTTCCACCGCGCAGCGCTTGGAGCCTGCCAACCGCGCGCTCGACGGAACATTGATCGATGTTCACCTGCGTCTCGGCGTTGGCGCGGCGGCGCTCGCCGCTGCGGAAAAGGCTGCGGTCGCCGCGCCGGAATCCAGTCTGCCGCTGCTTGGGAAGGCCCGTTCCTTGCGCGCCCTGCGCCGCTGGCAGGACGCCATCGTGGCCGCCGACGCGGTTTTGGAGCGGGAGCCCGGCAACCGATCCGCACGGTACGACAAGGCGCTGTCGCTCCAGGGGATGGGCAAGGATCGCGACGCGACGGTGCTGCTCGAACCGCTCGTTTCGGAAAATCCGTTGTTCGAACGTGCGTCCGTCGTGCTCGCGGCGTCGTATGCCCGATTGGGGCGGCGTACCGAGGCGACCGCGGTGAATCGGCGCTTCGCCGAGGCGGAAAAGGCTTCGGCTCGGGCCGTGCGGTCGTTGCTGCGCGTGGGAAACCAACCCGACGATGCCGCGGCGCACGCGGCGGCGGGGGATTCGCATATGGCCCAAGGCCGGGTTCCCCGGGCGGTGGTCGAATTTGCGGAAGCCCTCCGGCTTTCGCCGGGGGATGCGGCCATCCGTGGACGGCTTGTTCGCGCGCTGGAGCGGATGCAACGTGTCGAGGAGGCGGCCGCCGTGCGGGCCGGCTCCGGTTCGGGAAGGAGGATGAAATGAATCAGAAGCTCAGTGGACCGGTGATGATGGTGATCCTGCTCGTGGTGATCGGTGCGATCGGCTACTTCGGCTATACGAAATTCCTGGCGGGTCCGCCGGAGGTTTCGCCGGAGGAGACCCAGCGAATGATGGGCGGTGGGGGCAAACCCGGGGCCGGCGACGCGAAACCCAACTGATCCTTCGGGATCGGGAATGGAGGCGCCCCGGCGACTTTGTCGCAGGGGCGCCTTTTCATCGTTGCTCCGTTTGACCGGGCGGCATATCCGCGGGACGAATCGGGGGCGCCGGTATTCCCGGGAGGCCTTCGCTCCAGAGCGCGACCGATTCGGGTGGTTTGCGGGCAACTCCGGGGGGAGTCGTCACCTGCAAGCGGAACCAAATCGTCATGCCGACGACTTTGCGGTCCGGGTGGGTGCGGTCCCATTCCGCTCTGAGCCAAGCCGCCATGTATTTGCGATACTCGGCGTATCGGACCATCCACAGGTTCATCCAGTGCTTCGCCCAACGCGTGTTGCGGTAGGTCGCCGGGATGTAGGTCGGGCGCGCGACGGTGGCGGGTTCGCGGCCCTGGAACAGATCGACGATGGAACCGTCCTCGAGGCGCGCCGCGACGATGTACCAGCCATCGTCCTTCATGGGCCGGGGCGCGAACATGGCCCAGTGCTGGTCTAGGCGCAGCACGCGGTTCACCGACGAGAATCGGGTGGGCCGGTCGAGGATGCCCATCGCGTTCCAGTAAACGGCCCAGGCGACGGCGAGGGCGGCGGCCGCCTGCATCGGCAACGATGGTTCGATGCGTGGCAGCGGTTTGCGCCGTTCGACCCAGCGCGCGTCGCGGCGTGCGCG
>JBJTRZ010000427.1:0-6077 GCA_046076415.1 Armatimonadota bacterium | reverse complement strand
CGAAAGGTAGAGTTCGGGTCGCGGGGTGCCGTCGGCGCGCAGCATGGGCGTGGCCACATCGACGAATGTCAATCCGTCGCGAAGTCGGCAGCAGTTGGCGATGCGTTGGTTGGCCGAGCGTGCCACGGGCCATCGATCGATGCGCGACGGGCTCGGTTTGACGGCGAGGAACGTGATCGGGACGCGCGGTGCGAGGCGACGCACCTGTTCGACAAAGGCGAGGAAGTCGAGCAGCAGTTCCCTGTCCGTGCGTCCCCCCGCGATATCGTTGTCGCCGGAATAGAGCACCACTTGCCGGGGCCGGAGCGGGGCGAGGATGCGCGTGGCGAAATGGGTGGCCTCGGGCAATGTGGATCCGCCGAACCCTCGGTTGACGCATCCGAATCCGGGGAAGTCGTCCGCAAGCGATTTCCAGTTTTTGATCGACGACGATCCGGTGAAGACGATGCCGCCGGGCGGAACCGGCCCACGGCGCTGGGCATCCTCGAAAGCCCGGATTTCCGACTCGAATCGTTCGGGGCCCGACGGCTTGGGTGGGGCATCCGGGTTGGATCGGGATTTCGAACGAGGGGGCAACGTTGCCTGCATAGGGGGAAGGTACCATGATCCGAAAAGCGCGACGAGGCGTGGACGGGGTCGGGCGCCTTGCGCCCCGGGCCGATCGCGGGTAAGTAGACGGCAGACTATGGCGAGGATGGAACGCATGAAGACGACGTGGCGACGCGCGGGCGTGGCGGCCTTGACGGCGACGGTGCTTTGGTGTGGTGCGGCGGCGGCGATCGCCCAGGACACGTATTCGTGGGTGTGGTCCCAGAAGGTCGGCGACGCGTTGAAGTTCCGGACCTATGTCCGGATCACGGCGCGCCAGGCGGACAACTCGGGCGACATCGTGATCACGACCCGGAGCGAGTCGCGCCACGACTACAAAGCCGTTGCCGAGGATGGAACGATCACGTACGAGCAGCTGGATGAAAAGGCGGAAGCAATCCTCAATGGCGCGCCGATTCCGCCGGCGGCGGCTGGCCCCAAGCCGGTCACCATCACGCTGGGCAAGAACGGTGTCATGGCCAAGCGCGTCAACCCCGCCGCGGATCCGTTCGATCGTTCGCAAAAGTCGATCATCGCGTTGATGGCCATGCCCGCGCCGCCCAAACCCGTTGCGGTGGGCGAGTCGTGGAAGACCGACATTCCCAACCCGCTCATGAAGGGCAAGATCATCACCATCACGTCCACGCTGGTGGGCATTGAAAAGGTGCTCGGCAAGGATGCGATCCGCGTCAAGCAGGAGTCCACGTTCCCGTCGGTTTTCGGCGCGGACGAAAACGAGACCCTGGTGGTGAAGGGCGAGTACTGGCTCGACGCCGCGGACAAAAGTCTTTTGAAGATGTCCTACAACGTCAAGAATCCCGTTTTGCCGTTCCCGGCCGCCAAGATTCAGTCGATCGGCTTGGTGCACCGGATCGTGCCGGGGGTCAACGACAAGGAGGACGCCGAAGGCGAGAAGCTCTACTTCCAGCCCAAGGCCGACAAATAGTCGACTTCCCGACCCACCCAAAACGCCCCGCACGGACCGACCGTGCGGGGCGTTTCTCGTTTGCGGCGGGACCGGGTCAGATTTCCGCCAACGCTTCGTTGGAGTCGCCGAAGGCCTTGAGGGGCACGCCGGCCTTTTCCATCAAAGAGAGGTAGAGGCTGCACATGCGCCGGTTCGGCTTTCCGAGGTAATCGAGCACCCGCCCGGTTTTGATGCGTCCCCCGCCCCGTCCAACCATGACCACTGGTAGTTGGTCGTTGTTGTGATTGCCGGTCATCATGCTCGAGCAGAAGAGGAGCATGGAATTGTCGAGCGCGGTGCGTTCGCCTTCCTGGATCGCGTCGAGCTTGGATGCGATGTAGGCGACCTGTTCGGTGAAGAAGCGGTTGACCTTCAACCAGTCCTCGCCGTCGGTGTGCGAAAGCAGGTGGTGGACCATGTAGTCCACCTTTAGGTGCGGGAAGCGCAGCGACGAATGGTCGTTGTTGAGTTTGAGCGTGGCAACGCGGGTGGCGTCGGTTCGGAAACCGAGGACAAGGATGTCGCACATGAGGCGCATGTGCTGGTCGATGTCCTGGGGGATGCCGTCGGCGGGACGCGCGATGTTGGGTTTGTCCAGCGTGGGCCGCCATCCCTGCAGTCGCCCCGCCTTGCCCGCGTCGTCGATGCGCCGTTCCACTTCACGAACCGAGGTCAGGTACGCGTCGAGGCGTTGCCGGTCGGCCGTCGCCACGCGTCGGCGCAGTCCACGGGCATCGTCGAGCACCGCATCGAGCACGCTTTTGTCGGTGCGTCCCGCTCCGTCGCGGAACAGGCGATCGAACGCCAGTGCGGGGTAGAGTTCGAGCGGCGTGGGCGTCGTCGGCGATGTCCACGAAATATGCGAACTGTAGACCATCGAGTAGTTCTTGTGGATGGCCGCGATGGGCGGTTCGGTGCCGAGCACCAGGCTGGGCACCTTGGTGTGCCCTTTGAAGCGCTCCGCGAGGATCTGGTCGCAGCTGACACCGCTGCGGATTTCGCCGCCGGGGGCCAAATGGGCACCCGTGAGCAGGTTGCCGGTCTGGCAGCTGTGGATGCCGCCGATGAGTGCTTCCTGGTTGTATAGGCCGCGCAGGAAGAGGAGCTTTTCGCGATGCGGGTGGAGCGGCTCCAGAACCCGACCCAGTTGCATCCCGGCACCCTCGCCGCGGGCCCACCATTCGCGGCTATGGAAACCGTTTCCGGAAAAGAGGCAGGCGAAGCGAACGGGAGGTTCGGATCCGTTGCGCGCAGGGCGGGTGTCGCCCCAGACGGGCAGCGATTCCAGCCACGGCAGGGCCATCGCGACCCCCGTGCCCCGCAGGAACGTCCTTCGATGCATCGGTTGCAGATTCGGCGTCGTCATCGTCCCATCCCCTCCCCGTGTGCGGTCATCGTACCGACGAATCGTTGGTCGCGCCCTCCGCGCACGCTCCGGAACTGCGGGCTGGCTACGATCACCTCCATGGCATCCACGATCGTTCCACCCGGCTTGCGGAGCACGGCGACGATGCGGTCCACGAGCGCGGTGTCTGAAAGCGTCGTTGCGCGTCCCACGGCGTAGCCGAGCAGGCGCCGTGCGAAGACGCGCAGGACGGTGTCCCGGCGCGGTCCGAGCAGCCACGCGCGCAGTCCTTCGATTCCGTCGAGGCGGGCGCCGTCGCGCAGTTTCGTCCGCGTATCGATGGGGTTCCCCGCGGCATCCCGATCCCGGCGCCGCCCGATGGCATCGTAGCGTTCGAACGTGAACCCGATGGGATCGATGCGCTGGTGGCAGGTCCAGCAGGCGGGATCCTTGGCGTGCCGCTCGACGAGCGCGCGCACGGAAAGTCCGGAGCCCTCGCCCTCGTTTTCGGGCAGTTTCGGAACGGTGGGCGGCGGCTTGGGCAAGATCTCCCCCAGCAACGTCTCGGAAACCCAGTTGCCGCGCAGCACCGGGCTGGTCCGCGAGGCGGCGGATTCCTTGGCGAGAACCGTGGCCAAGGTGAGGAGCCCCCCACGACCGTGCCGCCGCACGCCGGACACTTGTCGCAACTGGTCGCCCTCGACCCAGGGAATGCCGTAGTGGCGTGCAAGGGATCCATTCAGGAACGTGTAATCCGCGTCGAACCACTCCCGCATCGGGCGATTCGCGCGAACCAAGTGCTCGATGAAGCGCAGGGTCTCTTCGTAGATATCGGCTCGGAGCGCGGCATCGAACGTGGGGAAGAGCCGTTCGTTCTTTTCATCGAGTTTGTCGAACCCGCGCACCTTGAGCCACTGGGCTCCGAATTCCTCGGCGAACGCGCGGACTTTGGGGTCCTTGGCCATGCGGCGCACCTCGGCCCGCAGCACGTCGGGATTGGCGAGGGCACCGTTCGCCGCCTTGGACCGCAGCGTATCGTCGGGAACGGAGGACCAGAGGAAATAGCCGAGGCGCGTGGCGATCTCCCAGCCGTCCAGCAACCGGGGCGCCTTGCCGGGGGGTGCCGGCTCCGCGCGAAGCAGGAATGCCGGCGAGGCGAGGACGCGGGCGATGGCGGAGCGCCACGCCTCCTCGGATTCGACTCCGCGTTTGCGCAACCCTGCGACCAGTCGATCGAGCCCGGCGATTTCGGAGGCGATCAGCGGGCGGCGCCAGGCTTTCGCGGCGAACGCGAGCACGGCGTCGCGCTGGATGGGCTCGGCCGCCCGGGCGGCCGTTTCCCAGGCCTCGCGCCGGGCTTTGAACACCGGTCGCTGCGCGTTGAAGTAATCCAACATGGCTTTGGGTTGGTCCTGGGAAACGAACCCGATGAACTGGGGAAGGTAGGCTTCCTCGGCGACGGCTTGACGGCTGACGTGGCGGTGTTCGGCCCAAAGTCGTTCCAACGCCCCCCGCTCGGATGCGCCCAGAAACCGGACGAGGATCTCGTCCTCGCGGTGGAACATTTTGAGCGACACCACTTCATCCGTGGGTATGACCGCGGGGAAGCAAAGAAACTTGGGGAAGACTTCCCGGAACGTGCGCCAAGCGCCTTTCAATGCGGCGTAACCCGTGCCGGCGGGGTTCGCCACCACGGGCCCGTTCCAGGCATGCTCGTCGTTGCCCGGCGCGGTGGCCGCCGCGAAGCTCGCGACGCGGTCACCGGGTCCACCCGGGACCGTTCCCTCGGCAACCAAGGTACGTCCGCTGGCGAGGGATGCCGGCAAGCGCACCGTCAGGATTTCGCCGGAGCGCGCCGGGAGGTTGCCGTCGCGATCGAACCGTTCGGCCGGGATGGAAAACGGTCCGGCGGCGCGCCGCCCCGCGGCGATGCGCACGGTGTCTATCCCCGCGAAGAGCGGACTGTCCACGGCCACCCATTGGTCGTAGAGCTGCCGGTCCGGACCGTCCATGTCGGGGCGCGGGCCGGCCAAAAGAGCTTCCACCGCACGGGCGGCGCGGGAAGCGGATTCTCCGGCACCCTGTCGGAGGACGGCCTCCTGCCAGTGCGCGAGCACCGAACCGGGGGGAATCAGGGAAAGCGATCCCGCCGCCACGGCTCGCGCGGGGCCGGACACGAACGACCATACCGCGGGATCCCCCGCGGAGCCGGCATGGGGATTTCCCGCCAGGATCGAGTCCGCCACATCTCCATCCAAAGTCCAGCGCCGCCCGCCCTCGAGTTGGCGAATCGTGCACTCGACCTGGGTGAGGTCGCACCCATGGTTGCCATCTTTCGCATCGACGCCGAGCAGGATGCGATCGCCGACGCGCACCCGCATGCGGACGGTGGGCGCCTGGGACGTTCCACCAAGCGCGACCCGGTCCTCGAAGAGCGCGGTGGCCCGGTCGCCGCGGCGATGTTCGGTGAACCATGCGATTCCGTTGCCACAGTCCGGATGGACATGGGCCGCGCGGGCATCGAGCGACACCAATCCGTCGACGGGACTGGTCCAGACGAGCCCCACGAATTCGGACGGGGTTGGGTGCGCCAGAACGTGGTGGGGACGCGCGAGGCCGGGAATCCGCCATTCCTGATCGGTCGCGTTCGACAGCACCGCCGGAAGATCCGCACCGGCCTTGCGCCACCCGGATATCCCCTTGCGCCCCCCATCGTCGACGACTTTGTCCGTAAGCGGGGTCAGATCCACCGCTCGGACCGGCTTTCCCAGCAGCGCAGGTTCGACGGCATCGTCGCCGCGCCGCACGCCGACGAGTTCGCTCCAGCGCGCGCGCAGTTCCGGATCGAGGGACCGCGACGGATCACCCCCATTGCCTGCCGCCGCGATGTCGTCGAGATAGGCGGCGGTGTTTGCCAGCAACGCGGTCGGTTCCACCTCGTAGCGCGGACCAAAGCGTGGATAATCGCGCAGCGGCAGCGCGGGCTTTCCCGCTGCTTCGAGGCGCAGTCCTTTCCACAGCACGGGGGCACCGCGATCCGATGCCCGAACATCGCCGGCCATGAGGCGCACCACGACATCGGGGGAACCGGGCACCGCTTTGAGGTCGGCGCGAACCGTGGTGGAGGGCAGGGCGGGCGGGTCGACCGCACGTTGCCGCGAGGTGCTTTCCGCGTAG
>JBJTRZ010000426.1:0-1372 GCA_046076415.1 Armatimonadota bacterium | reverse complement strand
CTCACGGTTCGGGTACCAGGAGCGGGAATGACGTGGTTGATCATCGAATGAAGCATTGGACCTCGTGGCGCGGAGCATTGCCGGTATCGCCCGCGCTGGAAACGGCCCTGGGATTTTCCCCGCGCCTGCCGATCGTGCAGGGAGTCCTTGCCGAATGCGGCGGGCCGGCGTTGGTTGCGGCGGTGGCGCGCGCGGGCGCGGTCCCGACGCTTGCGGTCCATTGCCTTCGCCCACGGGAGGCGAGTCGCTGGTTCGCACGCGTCGCCGCGCACACCCGTCGTCCAATGATCGTCGCATTCACCGGCGACTGGGAGCGCGAGGAGGTCCTCGACGCGGCGCTTGCCGCAGGGCATCGTTGCTTTCAAACGTTCTGGTGGAATTCCGAGCGTTTGGTTCCGCGCATCCGCGCCGCGGGTGGGCGGGCGCTCATGCAGGCGGGCACGGTCGAGCAAATCCTCGAGTCGCAACGCTTGGGCGCCGATGGCTTGATCCTGCAAGGAACCAACGCCGGCGGGCCGGTCCGCTCGGCGCTCTCGGTCGAGTGCCTGATTGAAATGGCCCGCGGTATCGTGGGAACCGGGTTTCCGATCATTGCGGGAGGCGGGCTCGCCGACGGGAACGACATACGGGCGGTGCTCGAAGCCGGTGCGGATGCGGCGATGCTGGGAACCCGATTCCTCCTGACCGAGGAGTCGTCGGCACCGCGCCGCGACAAGGCCCGTTTGGCACGTACGAACTCGGGGCGCCTGCTCCTGGACACGCGCTTGGTCGGGCCTTGGCCGTGCGCGGCGCGCCACCGCTTGATACCCACTCCAGACGCGGATCGCGCCTCCCTGTTCGCCGGCACCGGAATCGATCGCATCCATCGCATCGACTCGGTGGAGCGCGTGGTGCGAAACCTATCCCGCACGGCACGAACGCGACCGCAGTTGGATTCGAATTCGTTGTGACGCCACGCGGCACCCGGTAGAATCGCCGTATGGGGCGGATGGTGGCGGAACGCGTGGAACGCACCGGTGCAGGGCTCCCCGATGTCCGCTTGCCGGCCTTCGAAGGTCCGCTCGACCTCTTGCTCCATTTGGTGCGCGCGGGTCGCATGGACATCTTCGACCTGCCGATCGCGCGCCTTTGCGACCAGTATCTAGGGGTCCTTCGCTCGATGGAGGAGCTCGATCTGGCGGTAGCCGGCGAGTTTCTGGTGATGGCGGCGACGCTTCTGGAAATCAAGAGCCGCATGTTGCTACCGCGCCCACCGCGCGAAACGTCGGAGGACGAAGCGGAGGCGGGTCAGGATCCGCGTGCGGAATTGGCGCTCCGGCTGGCGGAATACGCACGCTACCAAGGGATGGCGGACCTCCTGCAAGGGCGCGAA
>JBJTRZ010000425.1:0-7783 GCA_046076415.1 Armatimonadota bacterium | reverse complement strand
CGGTTGAGGATGTCGGCCACCACCGCCTCGTCGTCCTCGCCCCGGGCACGCGATTCGGCCGACAACACGATGCGGTGCGCCAGTACGGCGGGCGCGAGGGCTTTGATGTCGTCGGGAAGCACGTAGGTTCGCCCGCCGAGCATCGCCAGCGCCTGGGCGGCGTGGAGCAGACCGAGGGCGGCGCGCGGGCTGGCGCCCACGTCCACGCCGTCGTGCTCGCGCGTGGCCGCCACGATGTCGACGATGTAACGCTGGATGCGAGGGTCGACCACCACGGCGCGTGCGGCGTCCTGCAACTCCAACACGGTCGCCGTGTCGACCAAGGGGCGGATTTGGTCGAGTGGTTGGTGCCGAACCCGGGCGGCCAGGATGTCGGCTTCCTCCGCGGGCGTCGGGTATCCGAGGCGGACCCGCATCAGGAAGCGGTCCATCTGCGCCGCCGGCAACACGTAGGTTCCGGCATGTTCGATTTGATTCTGCGTGGCCACCACCAGGAAGGGGCGGGGCAACGCGTGCGTTTCCCCATCCACCGTCACCTGCAGCTCCTCCATGCATTCGAGCAGCGCCGATTGCGCCTTGGGCGTGGCGCGGTTGATCTCGTCGGTGAGGAGGATATTGCCGAAAACCGGGCCCGAGCGGAATTCGAATTCCTGACTCTTTTGATTGTAGATCGACGAACCGGTGATGTCGGAGGGCAGCAGGTCCGGCGTGAACTGGATGCGTCGGAACGTGCAACCGAGCGAACCCGCGAACGCTTTGGCGAGGGTGGTCTTGCCCACGCCCGGAATGTCCTCGATCAGCAGGTGCCCACCGGCGAGCAGCGCGACCAGGGCGCGTTCGACCGCGATCCGCTTGCCGACGATGACGGTTTCGACCTGTTCGACGAGTTCGCGCAACGTTTGGGCGTTCGCCTGCGGTGTGGATTCGAGTCGGGCCATGGTGGCGCGAGTGTAGCACCGCGCCGGGCGCGCTGTAAAGGGAGGGAATCTTTCGGGCTGCGTGCGTGTTGTAGCGACGGACGGTCGTGGGTGCGCGGCCACGAAGTTTCGGAGGAATGAACCATGCCCGCCTCGACAACGTCTTCACCCAGGGCAAACGCGATCCGGTTGCGTTCGCGCGACACGGATCCCGAGCCTGCGCAACTGGGTTCCGCTTTGATGCGGGCGACGCGCGCGCTGCTGTTGTCGGTTCCGTCGTCGCTCGACACCATGCCGTCGGCGCAGGCGCGGTGCCTGCTCGAGGTGGCCCGCCGCGAGGGTCGTCCGATGCAGCGCCTCGCGCAGGACATGGGGCACAAGCTCCCGGCGCTGTCGCAGATCGTGGATCGTTTGGTGCGGAGGGGTTTCCTGGAGCGGCGCACCGACGCTTTGGATCGGCGCGTGGTTCGTTTGTTTGTCACCGACGCCGCGCGCGCCGTAATCGAAGAGACGGAGCGGGCGCGCGAAGGTCGTTTGACCGAGGTGCTCGAGACGTTCGACCCGGACCGCTTGGCGCGGTTGGTCGACGATTTGAATCGATTGGCGGAGGCGGGGGGCGCAGTGCGCGGTTCGGGGGATTCCCCGGATCCGTTGGCGGAGTGGATCGGCCTCCGGTCGCGCCGGACGGCGGGTCGGCGCGTGTCGTGAGTCACCCTCCGGTAAGATGGACGGGTGTGCGGTGCCGCGGCGAAGCGGTGGCGCCGTCGTGGAATGGGTCGGCGGGCAATGGGACGCGTTCGAGCGTCCGATTCCCGCGGGGAAAAAGAGGTGTCGCGGGTGGATCGACGTCTGATTGCCGCATTGATCGCCGTGCCGGTGCTCGCCGGCGGGGCTTGGTGGTTCAAGTCCCGGTCGGCTGTGGGGAACGCCGCCGAGAAGGTCCAATACAAACTGTCGCCGGTCGAGGTCGGCGAGGTGAAGAAGACCGTTTCGGCCACGGGCACCCTGCAGGCGTGGCGTGTTGTCGACATCAAGGCGCGCGCGGGCGGTGAACTTGCGTTTCTCGGGGTCGACGTTGGCAGCGAGGTCCGCAAGGATCAGGTGCTTGCGAAAATCGATCCGCTCGATGTTCAGCTGACGCTCAATCAGGCGCGCGCGGATGTCACCTCGTCGAAGGCGCGCGAGGCCCAGTCCGGCAAGACCTACCAGCTCACCACCCAGCAATCGTCGATTTCCGTCCGCGACGCCGAGGCGGGGCTGCGCTCCGCCGCCGCGAGCAAGGCGGCATCGGAGGCGAATGTCAAGGCGGCCGAAACCCGTCTCGCCACCGCTCGGCAACAGGCCGATGCCCAGCCCAAACTCACCGGGGCTACTATCGCATCGGCGAAGGCTTCCTACGAGCAGGCGATGACGCAGCGGCGTCAACTCGATGCGACGACCAAGCAGCAACGAGCGTCCGCGCAGGCGGGGTTCAATCAGGCCCAGGCGAATCGCGAAAATGCGCGCTTGGTGCTCGAACGCAACAAGGCGCTGCTCGGCAAGGGGTTCGTCGCCCAATCGGCGGTCGATTCCGCGACGGCCGCGCTCGAGGTCGCCGACGCCAACGTGCTCACGTCCAAGACCCGACTCGACACGATCGATGTGGAATTGCGAACGTCGATCGAAGCCGCGGACGCACGGGTGGAGCAGACCAAGGCCGCGTACGAGCAGGCGCAGGCCGGCTCGGTCGATATCCAGAATCGGCGCAATTCCGCGCTCGAGGCGGAGGCCGCGCTCGCCCAGTCGCAGGCCGCCTTGGGGCAGGTCACCGCCGCGTTGGCGCGCGCCGAGGCCACCCTCGAGCAGGCGAAGGCGCAGCGCATCAACAACGACATTCGGCGCTTCGATATCGACGCCAACAAGGCGTCCATCGCCCGCGCCGAGGCGAGCAAGTTCAACGCCGAGACCGCGCTCTCGCGCACGGTGATCCGCGCTCCCATGGACGGCGTCGTGCTGCAGAAATTCGTCGAGCAGGGCACCATCATCGCCTCCGCGTTGGGTTTCTCGTCGCAGGGCACCAACCTCGTGCAGATCGGCGACGTTTCGCGGATGTACGTGGACGTGGCGGTGGACGAAACCGACATCGCTTCGGTGGATATCGGCCAAACGGTCGATGTTTCGGTGGAGGCGTATCCGGGCATTCCTTTCGAGGGCAAGGTGATCCGCATCGATCCGCAGGCGGTGGTGCTTCAGAATGTCACCTCGGTGCACGTTCGCGTCGAAGTCGACAACACCGCCCCGACGTTCCGCCTGCTCAAGCCGGCCATGAACGCCACGTGCGAGTTCGTAATGGACAAGGTGGAGTCGGCGATCAAGGTGCCCAACGAGGCGATTCGCGAGGACAATGAGGGCAAGTACGTCGAGATCGGCACTGGTGGCAAGACGCCGCCGCCGGATCCCAAGACCGGTCAGGTGGCCGACCCCGACGCCTTGATCGATGTCAAACTCGAGAAGGTGAAGATCACGATCGGCGTGGAAGGCAACGACGCCACCGAGGTCAAGGAGTCCGACGGCTCCAAGATCAAGGAGGGCGTGACCATTGTCACGCAAACCATCGAGCCGGTGGCACCCACGGCGGGCGGTAGTCCGTTCGGCGGGGGCATGGGCGGCATGCGTGGCATGGGTGGCGGCGGGGGGCGGCGCTGATGGCCGCCACGGCCGCCGCGCCCGCTCCGCAGTCCCGGCCGACCGTCGGCAAGGGATCCCGCGCCGGCGCGTTCTACGTCAGCATCACCATGGCCTTCGGGGGCCTTGGCGCGAACAAGCTGCGCTCGTTCCTGACCATGCTCGGCGTCATCATCGGTGTCGGCGCGGTCATCATCGCGATCGCCATAGGCGAGGGGTCGCGGCAGGCCGTGGCGGAAAGCATCCAGAAGCTGGGCACGAACGTTTTGACCGTGTTTCCCGGCAGCCAGCGGCGCGGGGGCATTTCGTTTGGCGGCGGATCGTCCACGACGCTCAAACTCGCCGATGCGGAGGCCATCCTGCGCGGCGCCCCCAGCGTCAAAGCCGTTTCCCCGACCGTCAACCGCAACGGCACGATCAAGTACGCCAACAAAAACGACTCCAAGGCCATCACCGGCACCGGCACCGACTACCCGACGATCTCCAACCATGTGGTCCTGCAGGGGCGGTACTTCAATGCGGCCGAGGTTCGGTCGCAGCGGCGCGTGGCGGTGGTGGGCTCGGGCGTCGCGAAGGACATCTTCGACAAGGCGTCCCCGCTCGGCAAGACGATCAAGATCAACGGCCAGGGCTTCCAGGTGATCGGTGTCTTCAAGGAAAAGGGCGGCACGGGTTTCCGCAATCCCGACGACGCGGTCTACGTGCCGGTCACCACGGCCATGCGGCGCTTGTTCGGCCTGGAGAGCGTCAATTCCCTGTCGGTCCAGGCGCGCACGCTGGGCCTGATGGACCGGGCACGCACGGAGGTCGAGGACGTGGTGCGGCGCAAGCACCGCATCGCTTCCGGGGCCGCTTCCGACGTCACCGTCTTCAGCCAGTCGGACCTGGCCGCCACCCAGGACGCGCAGCAGGATACGTTCGGGCGCCTGATCACCTACCTTGCCATCGTTTCGTTGGTGGTGGGGGGAATCGGCATCATGAACATCATGCTCGTTTCGGTGACCGAGCGCACCCGCGAGATCGGAATCCGCAAGGCGATCGGCGCGCGCCGCGCCGACATCCTCACCCAGTTCCTGCTCGAGGCGTTGTTCCTTTCGCTGGTGGGTGGTCTGATCGGGGTTGCTTTCGGATATATCGGATCGAACGTCGTGAGCGAGCAGAATGGCTGGCGGGTCACCGTGTCGTCGAGCACGGTCACGCTGGCGTTTTCGTTCTCCGCGGTGGTCGGTGTCTTCTTCGGCTTCTATCCGGCGCTCAAGGCGTCGAACCTGTCTCCCATCGAAGCGCTTCGCTACGAGTAAGCGGGGCGTCGGGAATTCCTTTGGAGGAAAAAATCGCATGAAATCGCGACTGTGGTTGGCGGCGGCGTTGTTGGTGACGGTGACCGGACCGGTGCTCGCGCAGGGTCCCGGCGGCATGGGCGGCTTCCAGATGCCCCCCGAACTGACGAAGGCCATGGAGAAGATGCGCACGGCGCGCAAGAACCGCATGCAGGTGGGTCAGACCATCCGCGCGATCGCGGAGCTCAACAAGGACCCCAAGACGGCCCTCAAGAAGGATCAGGCCGCGAAGATCGTCAAGGTCATCGACGCTTGGAAGGCCAAGCCGGACATGTCGGAGGATCAGGCCAAGCAGGTCAGCAAGGAACTCACCGCGCCGCTCGCCGCCAACCTTTCGCAGCTCAAGGCGTTGACCGTGGCGATGCAGAGCCGAGGTCGCATGGGCGGCGGTCGCATGGGCGGCGGCGGTGGTGGCGGATTCGGTGGCGGCCGGCCGGGTGGCGGCGGTGGCGGGTTCGGCGGTGGCCGGCCTGGCGGCGGTGGACCCGGGGGTGCCGGTGGCGGCATGGGCGGCTTCGATCCCAAGGCGATCGCGCGCCGGATCGAGGACGGTTTGAAGAAGCCGTACAACCCGATGAACTCGGCCACGTGGGGCGATGGCGGATGGGTCCAGCGCATGAAGGACTCGTTCGACAACTCCGTGAAGGAGATCGCCGCGAAGGCGAAGTGAGCGTACCGCGCTCCGAACCACGACGGCCCCGGGGGATCCCCCTGGGCCGTTTGCTTTGCGTGGGCGCGGCGTGGGTCAGTCGTCGAAGGCGGTTATGTCGCGTCCGGCGTATTTGGCTTGGTACAGCGCGCGGTCCGCCGATTTGACCAAATCCTCCGCGGTTTCCATGCCTTCCTTGAGGAACCCGATTCCGATGGAGATGGTGAGCGCCCGGTGGGGCGTGGGGTCGTCGGCAAGGGCGGCGCGCATGCGTTCGGCGGCCTGTAGGGCTTGCCTACCGTCGGTGTGGGGCAGCAGCACGACGAATTCCTCGCCGCCGTATCGGGAGACGACGTCGGAGGTGCGTGCGGTGCGTTTGAGGATTTCCGAGACTCGGATCAGGGCGGCGTCCCCGGCCACGTGCCCGAAATCGTCGTTGTAGTTTTTGAAAAAATCGACATCGATCATCAGCACGGAGAGCGCGTGTCCGTGCCGACGAGCGAGTTGGAACGCTTGGACGACCCGATCCTCGAAAGCGCGCCGATTTTTGAGTCGGGTGAGGGGGTCCTCCTCCGCCATCGCGGCGAGTCGTTGGTTTTCCCGGCGCGCGAGCAGAAATCCGCCGGTCAGCAGGCCGAGGGTGCCCAGCGACCAAAGCAGCGCATGCCGTTCGGCGGCGCGCAGGTCGGCCAATGCTTGGAACTCGGCGCGGATGACCCGTTTCCGTTGTTCGTTGCGCAGCGACGCCAGTGCGGCTTCCCACGGGCTGTCGGCGGAGGCTTCCCTTTCGAGGCGGGCGAGCGCCGCGTCGCGTCCTCCCGCATTGCGTAGGGCGATCACCCGGTCGGTGCGTTCGAGCGAGATGGTGGCACCTTGCACGACCGGACGGGCGGGTTCGGAGATGCTTGACGAGGAGATATCGGCGAGTCGATCCTTGACGAGGGCTCCGAGGCGGTCGGCCCGCAATCGGAAGCGCTCGGTGCCGGTGGCCACATAGGCGGCGCCCACGGCTTCGCGCTCGCGCAGGGCCGCATCAAGGGACTCGAGCGTGGCGGAAAGGCGCGTTTCCACGCCCGAGGTTCGTTGCTCGTCGGTCCGATCGGCGGCATCGCGTACGAGCAGCAGGTTCGCGACGATCACCGCGGTGGCCGTGAGGGCGAGCACCAGGGAACTGCGTTGCGAGAGCAGCGTGTCCGAACGGACGCCGGAAAACATACCGTGCCTGAAGTTCCACGCACGTCCCTCGGGTTCCTGCCCGACAGGCTCAGTCTCGGTCGATGGGGGTTTGGATATGGCGTGCGAACGTTCGCAGGGCGTCGGATGCGGTGCGCTCCTCCTGCAAGGCTTGCCGCAGCGAGTCGCCGAGGGTTTCGCGGGCGGAGAGCGGGTCCCGGCGGATCATCGCCTGTTGGAGATCGACGGCGGCGCAGGCGACCGCGTAGCGGACGACCAATTCGCGCAGCGTGGCGACCTGTTTTCGCGATTCCATGGCGTCGGTCTGCGCGGTGGCAAGATGATTGCGCAGCGTGTCGAGGTGCCGTTCGAGGTTGCCGGCGTGCGCGCGCAGGAGTTCCTTCTCGCGTTCGCACTGGTCCAGCGTTTCGGTGATCGACGGCGTGGGAGCGGGTGCGGCTTCGCCGCCGGCGATCGCGTCGATTCGGTCTAGCAACGTTGCGATTTCTTGTCCTTGACGTTCGTTGGATTCGGCAATGCGCCTCGCCAGCCGATCGGCGTCGATTTGCAGTTGCAGTATGCGTTCGTCCATGACAGGGTCCCACGCCGCGTTCGCGACCACCCGACGTCGTGCAACGAGCGTGCCGTGGAGGCCGATCGTCGGTGCCGGCCGACTTTACCGTATAATTGCGAATCGCAATACCACCGGGGATGCGCTAAGGTCCATACGGTACGGCGGGTTAGGAACGATCACACGATGCAGGAAGACGGCTCGTCGATTTCCGTTCCCGGCCGGCAGGATTCCGCCCGCGATCCTTCCTTGGCCACGCGCATCGGCGCATTCGTGGTCGACCCCCAGTTGCGATTTGTTTCGTTCGAGGAGCCCGGCAACGACGATCGGATCGGGGCGCGGGTCGAGACGCTGGTTTCCGGCGTTTGGCTGCGGCTGTTGCGCGACGCGGTGATCCAGACGCATCGTTCGAACGGTCCGGTCGTGGTCGATGGGCCCTACGGCGTGGTTTGGCTGTCCCGTGTCGCCG
>JBJTRZ010000424.1:0-8922 GCA_046076415.1 Armatimonadota bacterium | reverse complement strand
CCTTGCTCGCGCACACGACGTCCGCGCCGGGCACCGCCGGAAACTCCTGCCGCGGATGCGGAAATCCGTGGAACCAGGCGGTGGCCCCCTGCTGCGCCGGATCGCACGCCAACAGTTCCGGGTAGGCCGCCACCGCCGCCTGCGAATGGCCGGGGAGCTCGATCTCCGGAACCACGGTCACATGCCGCGCCTCCGCGTAGGCGACGATGCCACGAACCTCATCCTGCGTGTAATACCCTCCGTACCGCCCGATCGGCGGCTGTTCGCGCCACGCCGCCAGTCCCGTCAGCTTCGGGTATTTCCGAATCTCCAGCCGCCAACCGTGGCTGTCCACCAAATGCCAATGGAAAACGTTGAGCTTGTGCATCGCCAAGCGATCGATCCAGCGACGGATTTCCTCGGGAGTCTGGAAATGCCGACTCGAATCGAGCATCAAGCCCCGCCACGCGAATCGCGGGGCATCGTCGATGCCAACGAACGGGAGTTCGGTGCGCACGGTGAGGGTACCGCCGGGCCGGTTCGCGGACGTGGCCAGTTGCAGCAATGTCCGGGTCGCCCGAAAAGCGCCCACGGGTTCGCCGGCGGCCACTTCCACGCCGCGCGCATCGATCCGCACCCGATACGCCTCGCCCGCGATCGCCTGATCCCGTACGAAATGCACCGCCACCGTGGGGCGTCCCGGGATCGGTCGTCCCGCCATCGACGCGCAATCCCGGCCCAGCGCCACGGCCGCCTCGGGGAACGGACCGGGCGCCACCGCGAATCCTCCGCCCGCAGCCAAGCGACCGGCTTCGATCCGCAACGATTTGGGCGCGGGAATCAACCCCAACGACCGCGCGGTGTGTGCCCCGCGATCGGCAAGGCACGGCGCGGCGAGGAGCGCGACGGCAACGAACCACAGCAAACGAACGAACATGGGGCCATTATGGCCCGAACCACTCCCCGGGGCGCGCCTTGACCGACGTCGCGCCTCGGTCAGGCTTCCCGCTCGGAGGCCGCAGGACGGCACTGGACCGCGCGGAGTCGTTCGAGATCGAATTTCGGCTGGCGGTCGAACGTGTAGATGCCGTTTTCCTCGGGCCAAATGTCGGTCAACTGGGTGTAGCAGTAACCAAACATCTCCGGGTCGTCCAAAAGCACGTCGCACAGCCCTTGGAACCGAGCATGCCACTCCTCCAGCGACGTCACCCGCTCGCCGTAGCCCCAACTTTCACGGTTTGCGAACGCGGCCGGGTTCCACCAAATGCCCCCGAATTCTGAGCAGAAATAGGGCTGCCCGCGGTACCCGATGTTGGTTTCCTTGCCGTCCCATCCCTTGTTGATGAACGGTTTGCCGTCGGCGAGCCCGGCCTGGTTGGCCCGGAACTTCTCCACGTCCTGCTCGTAATCGTGCGAATCGTAGATGTCCGATTCGGGAACGCGGTGGGCATACCCCGAGGTGTCGAGCACGGGCCGCGACGTATCCATGGCCTTGGTGGCGAGGAACATTCCGCGGGTCACGTCGTCGAGCTGCACGATGCGGTCGCCCGGAACCTGATAGGTCTCGTTGAGCGGACACCAACCCACGATCGATGGATGGGAATAGTCGCGCTCCATGGCTTCGAGCCACTGCACGATGTAGGACGCGCCGGGCTGTTGATGGTCCCAATCCGGCCCGTTGCCCGAACATCCCCAATCGCCGAACTCGCCCCACACCAGATACCCCAACCGGTCGGCATGGAAGAGGAAACGTTCCTCGAACACCTTTTGATGCAGCCGCGCGCCGTTGAAGCCCGCCGCAAGCGACCGTTCGATATCGGCCACCAGTTCCGCATCCGACGGAGCCGTCATCACCGACTCGGGCCAGTAGCCTTGGTCGAGCACGAGCCGCTGGAACACGGCCTTGCCGTTGATCCGGACCTTGCGGCCGTCGATGGAGACCGACCGCAGCCCCGCGTACGCCGTCGCGCGATCGACCACCCGCTCCTCCGCATCCACGATCTCGAGCTCGATGTCGACCAAACAGGGGTTGCCGGGTTCCCAGAGCCGAACCCGATCCGCCGGCGCCGACAACGACAATCGGGGCGCCAAATCGAGATCCGCCCGCACCTCGGCCGAGGAAATCGTTCCCGAGTCGTCCGCGAGCCGTGCGCGCACGCGGTGCCCGGGCCGATTCGCGGACAGGGGAAGCTCGAGATGGAACGCCCGGCCGGCCACGTCCGGCGTGATCCGCGGGCGCCGCAGCGCCACCTCCGGCACCGGTTCCATCCACACCGATTGCCAGATCCCCGTGGTGCGCGTGTAGAAGCACGCGTACGAACCGTGACGGGTCGACTGCTTTCCTCGCGGCTGGGGAAGGTCGCGGGTGTCGCGGGCCCGAACGACGATCACGGCGGTGTCGCCGGGGGACGCCACCCCGCGCAGGTCGCACGCGAAGGGCGTGAAGCCCCCCCGATGGCGCCCGACCTCGACCCCGTTCACACAAACCGTGGCATCGTAATCCACCGCATGGAAATGAAGGAGCACCGATCGTCCGGACCACTCCGCGGGAATGGTCACCGTCCTCCGGTACCACACCGCCGTGAGGAAATCCGTGTTCTCCACGCCGGAAAGGCGGGACTCGGGGCAGAACGGCACCTGGATCGTTCCCGAAAGCGACCGATCCCGAACGCCCCGCTCCAATCCCGAATCCCCGGAATCCGTCTCGAACTCCCATTCACCGTTGAGACAGTGCCATTCGGAGCGGACGAATTGGGGACGCGGGTATTCGGAACGCGGAATCGACATCGGGGAAAACTCCTTGGACGGGTCACGGGAAAGTACGGGGCGGAGGGAGCGTATCCCTGCCCTCCGCGGCGACTCAGGGGCGGGCGGGCGGTTCACCCGGACGGCCGAAGAGCGGGCGGACACCGTCCCACTTGTAGGGCTGTAGGCGCACCTGACGATCCCAGCCGGATCCACTCCTGCGCGCACTATGGTAAACGATCCAATCGGTGCCGTCCGGGGTGGATGTGAACGACGCGTGCCCGGGACCCAAAATGGCATCCGTCCGGGAAAACACCGGCTCCGGGTGCTTCATCCACGCGGTTGCGTCGAGCGGGTCGCGGCCGGGTGGCAACGACAACCTTCCGAGGCAATAGTCGTCGGACCAACTCCCCGCCGCCGAAAAGATCACATGGACCCAACCGTCGCGGAGCAGGACCTGCGGACCTTCGTTGATGGTGGGAAGCCGATCGGCTCCGCCGCTGCCGCGCCGTTCCCATTCGAACTCGGGCGACGAAAGGCGAACCCTGGGTCCGGCCACGACGGTGGCGGACCGCATCGGACAAATATAAAGATGCTGGGCAACATTGCGCTCGCCTTCCCACCCGGACCACAACAGGAAGCGGCCCCGATCCCCGAGGTCGCACCACGTGCCGTCGATGGCCCAGCGATCCGGCTCGAGGCGCAACGGCCCCGCGAAACGAAACGCGCCAAGCGGGTCGTCCTCCGCGCGGCGCAGCACGATCATCCGATGATTCTCGTTGCGCCCATCATCCGCGGCCGCGAAGATCGTCCAAACCCCGTCGATCCGGTGCAGTTCGGGCGCCCACAATTCCCGGGACCATTTTCCGCCAACCGGCCCCTTCCAAACCGGCACCGGCGTGGCGTCGGCGAGGCCGCGCAACGTGGACGCACGGCGCAATTCGATGCGCTCGCCCGTGGAACGGCAGTACAAAAACTGGTCCCCGTGCCGCAAAACCCAAGGGTCCGCGCCCGAATCCATCCATGGCAGGCGCCCCGACTCGATCGCATCCGGATTCACGCCAACCTCCCGGGCACGCAGACGAACGTGTCCGCGGCGAAGTCGAGCAGCAGGAGCGCCAATCGCCCGTTCCCGAGCGGAAGCAACTGCGGCATGTAATTTCGGCCCCCTCCGCGGTGGACCACTTCGGGCCGACTCCACGACTTCCCTTCGTCCCTCGACCAGCACAGGAGGACGTCGCCGTGCAAGCGATGGGCGGGCGTTGCCGGAGCATCGGGATCGGCTTGGGATTCGTTCGACGTGAAAACGCAGGCGATCCATCCACCCGGGAATGCGGTGGCCCAGGGGGCGTAGGCGGAAAAACGGGGCCGGTCCGCGGCGTGCACCAGTTCCCGCTCGCGCCGAGACCAGCTCCACGTGGCGCCCCCGTCGTCGCTGCGCACCGACCGCACCACCGACGCATGCAATGCGTCCGTCCCGACCGACTCGAGCACCGTCAACAGACGGCCACCCCCGCAGTCGATCAACGAACCCATTCCATCGCGGGAGAGATGCCGAGGAGAATGCGCCCGACTCACCACCGACGGAGCCCGCCAAGCCTTGTCGTCCTCGTCCCATACCCGCATCGCCAACCATTGATGGCCGGGAAAGCCCGCCGCGAACGGCAGGTCCTCGTCGTCGTGCAGGCATGCGATTCGGCCGTTTCGGAGGCGGGCAAGGAAGGGCGACCACAATCCACGGCGCGCGCCGGTGCTGGTGGCCACCGTCGAATGGTTCTCCCACGTTCGACCGCGGTCCCGACTCGTGCGGACCCGGATCGCAAACCACGGTGCGTCCCCGCTCGGATGGTTGTCGCGATAGGCGTACCACCACTCGGCGGCACGGGGCGCCAGCAGGCATCCGTCGCCGATATCGTGCGGGTCCCCGGCCTCGGTGGCCACGATGGTCCCGACGTCGCGCCAGATCCGCCCGCCGTCGGCACCCTCCGCAAGCACGACTTGGGCGCGGGAGGCGTCGCGCACCGTCCGTGTCGTCAGGATGCGGTCGCCCACCACGATCGCCCCCTTGGCGCCCCCGGCACCCGATACGGGCGCCTCCCATCGGGCTCGGGGCGTTCGCATTCCGGTGGCGTGCATCCTGGTCCCAGCCTAACCGAAGAAACACCGATCCTCAATGGCCGGCCCCGGAAACACGGTCACCTGCGGGCCGGGTCGGCGCTGCCGTTCCACCAACCATTGTCCGGGATGCCGTCCCGATCGTAATCGTCGAGCTGCGAGCGTTTCATCGCCTTGGCATGCCCGTCGGCGAACCCGACCGTAACCATTGAATTGTGCCGCTCGGCGGGTACGGCGCGGCATCCAAATCGGCCGGAACATTCGCGCGTGCCCGGAGCCCCGTAGAATCCCGATCCCGGATTGCCCGGCCGGCTCCCGCGCGCACTGGGCAACGGCGGGTCCACGACGTAGTTTCCGGCATTGCGAACCCCCGTGTCGTACGAACACCCCTCGGTGTCGGCCATCGCCACCGTTTCGGCGGGGCGATCGATATCGGCATCGGTGGCGGCGAAAGGGAATCGATTGTTGCCCAAATACTGGAAGTTGTAGCCATACCCACCGTGGAGCGCGCGGGGATCGTGGGCGAAGGGCTTCAGGAACGTATCTTCCGGGGCGCCGGGGGCGCGAAAGAACGCGGCGGAACGCACGTAGGGAAACAGCGCATCCGGCCACCGTGTCCGAGGCCGCTGGTCGGAGGGCGAGGAATGCATGGGATAGGTCTCGTTGTCCTGCGCGTACATGGCGACCGCGAGACCGAGTTGGCGGAGATTGGAGAGCGAGGTCGCTTGCCGAGCCTTGGCCCGTGCCTGCGCGAAAACCGGAAACAACAGAGCGGCGAGGATGGCGATGATGGCGATCACCACCAATAGTTCGATCAAGGTGAAGGCGCGACGCAAAGTGGATCTCCAAGTGCCTCGTCCCGTGAACAATCCCACGGGCGACGGATTTCGCCGACCATAAAGGTCGGCGATCAACTTGGTCTGTTTTACCCCGCCGATTCGGCCCGGTCAAGGCCGCTTGGGCGTTTCAGTCGCGAAGGCGGATGGCGGAGAGCAATTCGCCCACCACCACCGAGCCGCGCCCCTCCGGAACCACCATCAATGCGTCCGCCGCCGCCATTCCCGATGCCCGATGGGAACCTTGCCCTCCCGTGGGAGTCGCCCACGCCTCCCCATCGCGCAGCTCGAGCGTCACGCGCACCCATTCCCGGCGATCGGCGTCGTGCGCGATCGCGGTTGCGGAGCGCACCGGAAACTCGGGGCGAAAAACGTCGGTTCGTCCCCCGAGCCGGCGCAGGAGCGGGCGAACGAATAGTTCGAACGTCACGAGCGAGGAAACCGGGTTTCCCGGCAACCCGAGGAAAGGCACCGTGCCCAAGGTTCCGAACGCCAACGGCTTTCCAGGCTTGACCGCAATGCGCCAGAAATCGAGGCGCCCACGGCGCTCCACCACCGACCGAACGACATCGTAGGCGCCCACCGATACCCCTCCGCTCGAGAGGATCAGGTCGCACCCCGAGTCCAGCAACACGTCGAACGCGGCCTCGACCTCGGCGGCATCGTCGCGGGCGTGGCGCCGAGCCGCGACCACCGCTCCCGCTTCGTGGATCGCGGCGGCCAACGCGGCGGTGTTCGAATTGCGAATTTTCCCCGGTGGCAAGCTTCGGGCAAGCGGTTCGACCAACTCGTCGCCGGTCGAGAGGAGTCCGACGCGCGGTCTGCGGACGCACGCCACTTCGAGCACCCCGAGCGAGGCCAGCAACCCCACGCCCGCCGGGCCGATCGGAACTCCGGCGACCAAAGCGACGCTTCCTCGGCGGATGTCCGAGCCCGCATTCCGCACGAAACTCGGCGAGCCGGGATCGAGCAGCACGACCCCTCCCCCCTCCTCGGCGCGCGTGTCCTCGACCATCACGATGTGATCGGCACCCTCGGGGACCATCGCACCGGTCATGATCCGCGCCGCCGAACCTCCCGGCAGCGGCCGATCGGGACAAGCACCCGCGGGAATCTCCATCGACACGGGAAGCAGAACCGGCGAGTCCGGCGACGCCCCCGCCACGTCCGAACCTCGAACCGCGAATCCATCCACCGCGCTGTTGTCGAACGAAGGAACGTCCTCGGGCGCAAGCACATCCACGCAGGGAACCCGACCCACTGCCTTTTCGAACGGCAACGATTCCGCCGGGAGGCTGCCCGCCGCTTCCAATATCCGGGCGAGCGCCTCGGCGTAGCTCAGCACCGCCGCGCCTCCGGAGGGGCGATCACGGCTCGGACCGCCAATGACCCGACCTGCCGCCGGCCTTCTCCACCACCCGGATGCCGTCGATGCGGATGGCGCGGTCGACCGCCTTGCACATGTCGTGGATCGTGAGCGCCGCCACGGAAACCGCGGTCAGCGCCTCCATTTCCACGCCCGTTGGACCGATGCAACGCGCGGTCGCCTCGATCGCGATGCCTTCGTCGTCGGGCCGCAGATCGATCGCGATATCCGTGAGCGGCAACGGGTGGCAGAGGGGAATCAACTCACCGGTCCGTTTCGCAGCCAGGATGCCGGCGATCCGCGCCACGGTGAGCACATCCCCCTTGGGGAGCGCCTGCTCCCGGACCAGCCGGCGCGTCGCCTCCGACAAGGACACATGTCCCACCGCGCGCGCAACCCGGAGCGTCGCTTCCTTCGTGCTCACATCCACCATTCGGGCGGTGCCGTCGGGCGCGATATGCGACAGCCGCGCCACCGCCTCTTCCCCGATCGTCGCCGGGAGCAGGTTCGGTTCGTCCGGGCCTTCCATGGATCGGATCCTACCTTCCCGCGCCGGGCCCGGAATCCCCGGAACCACGGATCCCAGGGGAGGCACCGGACGTCGAACCTCCGCGCACCGCCGCGCGCTCCTTCTCCTTCTCCATCCGCCGAACCTCTCCGGGCGAAAGCACCCGCGGTGGCTCCGGGTTGAGGAAACGGGAATACCATGCAACCACCTGTGCACCGTAGAGCTGCGACACGATGGCTCCGATCGCCATGAACGGCACGAACGGCAGGCCGATACGCAGGCTGCGACCATGCTTTGCCGCGAGCGCGATTCCGGTGATCGCTCCAAACGCCGTGGCGAACCCGAGGGACAACATCGCCAGACCAGGGCCGAGCATCGCACCGAGACCAACCGCGAGTTTGACGTCGCCGAGGCCCATGCCCCCATGCTTGCCGGTCTCGGCCTCATTGGCGAACTGATCCGCCTCGTCCTGGGCCGCCGCGATCGTCGTGTCCCCCGTGACCGGCGGGCCCAGATCCGCGGAGCGGAAGAACCGCGACGCGGCCACCGGCACCGGATCGCCTCGCCGCGAGATCAACAGGAAGAGCAGGAATGGCACCGCGAAGAAGAGCATCGCCCACACCCCCAGCAACGGCAGCATCGCGAGCGTGCTGACCAGGCATAGGAACGCGGGGGAAAAAGCCAAGCGCGGCGCTTCGCCCTCGGCCTCGCCGTCTTCCTCGGAAGTTGCCTCGCGCGGCGTCTCCGACGACGCGACATCCCCCGGGGCCTCCGCCGCGGCAACCGTCTCCTCTTCGGAAAAGTCGAAGAACCGCCGTGCCACCGCCGGGATCGACTCCCCGTCCTCGCGGGCGTAATACACAAACGTCGCGAAGGAAACGAAGAACAGGATGCCGGCGTAGACGGCCGCGCCCACCACGGAAAACGGAATCCACCCGAGGTAGAGGAATCGCGCGCGCATCTCCGACCAGATCGGGTCGCCCATGCCGAACGCGAGCCCGAGCAGCGCGATGTCGCGACCAAACCCGAGCGTCGCGCCCATGACGGTCAATTCATCGGGCGCGATGAAATGGTCGAGGTCGATGAAGACCAGCGCGACCAGCACCGCGACCAGCAGCGCCTGTAGCACGAAATGGATCTGGGAGAGCAGCGTGGAGTCCACCATCTGGTGGTAGAGCAACGTCCACAAGCACGCGGTGACCAATTCGACGCAGAAGTACCGCCACGAAATCGGATTGTGGCACAGGCGGCACCGCGCACCGAGGAAAAGGAAGCTCAGCAACGGGATGTTGTCCCAGAACGTGAGTTTGTAGTTGCAGGACGGGCAGGTCGACGGGGGATTCGACAGGTGTTTCCCCAGCGGCAACCGATAG
>JBJTRZ010000423.1:0-5617 GCA_046076415.1 Armatimonadota bacterium | reverse complement strand
TCGTCGGTGAGCACCCAGGTTTTCTTGTTTCCTTTTCCGGAGTCGACCGCGTGCCGTTCGCGCGCCGCCGCAAAATCGGCTTCGGAAACCTGGATTCCGCGCTCCTCGGCGATTTCGCGGGTCACTTCGAACGGCAGCCCGTAGGTGGCGAAAAGATCGAAGGCTTCGGCGCCGCCCAGCTTTCGGGTTGTCAGCGCGTCCTCGAGCCGACCGAGCCCATCGGCAAGGATTTCACGGAATTGCGATTCCTCGCGGCGCACCGCGGCGAGGATGACATCCTCCCGATCCACCAACTCGGGATACGCGTCGCGCATGTTCGCGATGACACCAGGCACCGCGCGGTCGAGGAACGGCGTGGAGTCGAAGCCGAGATGCCGAATCCCGGCGACCACGGCGCGACGCATCAGTCGGCGCAGCACGTACCCGTGTTTGTCCTTGTCGGGAAGCACGCCGTCGCCGATCAGGAACGTCGTGGCGCGCACATGGTCGGCAATGCGCCGGAAGGCGATGTCGATGGCCGCATCCGGAGTGGAACCGTAGCGTTTGCCGGAGAGGCTTTCGAGGTGCGCGATGACGGGCCGAAGCAGGTCGGTTTCAAACGGCCCCGCCAAATCGTTGATCGCCGCGGCGGTGCGCTCGAGGCCCATTCCCGTGTCGATGTTGCGCTTGGGCAGCGGCACCAACTGGAACGCGTCGCCGGCGCCCCGCCCGGTGAACTGGGTGAAGACATTGTTCCAGATCTCCAGCCAGCGACTGCCCTCGCCGTCCCAATCCGCATCGAACGGCAGATCGGGACGCAGGTCGAAGAAGATTTCCGAGCAGGGTCCGCATGGGCCTTGGCTCTGCTCCGCGATGGCGTTCGCCGGCCAATAGTTCGTTTTTTGCCCAAGGCGGGTGATGCGTTCCGACGGCATCCCATGATGGCGCCAAAGATCGAACGCTTCCTGATCGTCGCCGTACACGGTCACGCGAATGCGCGAGCGGTCGAGCCGCAGCACGTCGAAGAGAAACTCCGTCGACCAGGCGATCGCCTCGGATTTGAAGTAATCCCCGAAGCTGAAATTGCCGAGCATTTCGAAGAACGTGCAATGGCTTATGTCGCCGATATCGTCGATGTCCTTGGTCCGCAGGCACTTTTGGCTGGTGGCGACCGAGTGGCGCGGCGGCGTGGCCCGGTCTTCGAAAAAGGCCTTGAACGGCACCATTCCCTCCACGGTGAAGAGCAAGGTGGGATCGTCGGTGACGAGCGAGTCGGAGGGGAGCACCAAAGCGCCTTTCGACTCGAAAAACGAGAGGTAGGCGGACCGCAATTCGCGCGCGAGCATGGTGGTCAGTATATCGCGGGGCCCCGTCGACGATTGGGGTACAATATCGGGTGCGATCGTGGGGAATCCGCAAGGATCCCCCGGTCGGAAAGTGCGCAACTTCATGAGTGAATCGCAGCCTTCGCAGTCGGGTCCGATCGCGTTCCACGGACCCAATTCGGCGTACGCAAGGGATCTTTACGAGCAATGGCGCCGTGATCCCGCTTCGGTGGATCCGGACTCCCGATCCCTCTTCGACCACGGTTTCGTCCCGCCCGATCCCGCCTCGCCCGTCTCTTCGGATGTGTCGATGGACCGGGTCATGCGGGCGTCGCGCCTCGCGCGCCTCATCCGCGCCCGCGGGCACACCCTCGCCCGACTCGATCCGTTGGGTTCGGAGCCCACCGGAGATGCGGAACTCGAACTGACCCACCACGGGCTGACCGAGGGCGACCTCGCGGCGCTACCGAGTTCGCTTATCAACGGACCCGTTTCCGGGGAGTGCTCGAATGCGCTCGACGCGGTGCGCAGGCTCAAGGACCTCTATTGCGGCACCGTCGGCTACGAGATCGACCACGTTCAGAGTCCCGAGGAGCGCGTTTGGCTCAGGGAAGCCGTCGAATTGCGTCGATTCTCCTCCACCATCGACGACGACGACCGCCGCAATATCCTCGAGAGCCTGACCGAAGTCGACACGTTCGAGCAATATCTCCACCGCACCCAACCCTTCCAAGGGGAAAAACGTTTTTCCATCGAGGGAGTCGACGCCGTGGTGCCGGTGGTGCAGGCCCTGTTGCATGAAGGACTGCGGGCCGGTTCCGCCGAGGCCGTCATCGGCATGGCCCACCGCGGTCGCCTGAATGTCCTTGCGCATGTGCTCAAGAAGCCCTACGCGAAGATCCTCGGAGAGTTCCTCAAGAACCAACGGGGAGCCACCAAGACCCGGTACGTGGGCATGACCGGCGACGTCAAGTACCATCAGGGCTACGAGCGGACGATCGAGCTCGATGGCGGATCGCTGCACGTGACCTTGGCGCCCAATCCAAGTCACTTGGAATTCGTCAACCCTGTGGTCATGGGACGCGCCAGGGCCGCCCAGGAGATTCGCGGCAAGGCCGGCAAGCCGGACCGCGACATCCTCGGAAGCCTTTGCATCGTCATCCACGGGGACGCCGCGTTCCCCGGTCAGGGTGTCGTCGCCGAGAGCCTCAACCTCTCGCGCATCGCGGGTTACCGCGTCGGCGGAACCCTCCACATCATCGCCAACAATCAAGTGGGGTTCACCACGGAGCCGCGCCACTCGCGCTCCACCTTGTACGCGTCGGATCCCGCCAAGGGATTCGAGATACCGATCGTTCATGTCAACGCGGACGATCCGGAGGCCTGCGTCGCGGTCGCGCGGATGGCCTTCGCCTATCGGCAACGTTTCGCAAAGGACTTTTTGATCGATCTGGTCGGCTACCGTCGCCATGGCCACAACGAAACCGACGAACCGCGCTACACGCAGCCGATGATGTACCGCTCCGTGGACAACCATCCGCGCCTGCGGGAAATCTGGGCGAACCGCATGGTTTCCGCCGGTTTGGTGGATTCGGAGACCCCGTCGTCCCTCGTGGATGCCGTCCGTGAGCGGCTCAATGCGGCGCGCGATCTCGCGCTCGAGCAAAGGGCGGCGGAGGAACCGGTCCCGCCCAAGGCCAAGGGCGCCGGCAAGGCCCCGGCCACGGCCGTGGGTGCGCAACGCCTGCGGGCGGTGAACGAGGCGATCAACTCCGTGCCCGATGGTTTCCACGTGCATGAAAAATTGGAACGAAGCTTCCTGCGCCCGCGCAGGTTGGCGTTCGACACCGACGAGCCTTCGGTGAACTGGGCCCACGCCGAGGCCCTCGCCTTCGGCACCATCCTTCAGGACGGAGTCGCGATCCGCCTGAGCGGTCAGGACAGCCAGCGCGGAACCTTCTCCCAGCGCATGCTCGTCCTCCACGACGGTGTCACCGGGGAACGTCACAATCCCCTGCACGTGCTCCCGGGAGCGAAGGCCCCGATCGCGGTTTGCAACAGCCCGCTGAGCGAAACCGCGGTGCTCGGGTTCGAATACGGCTACAGCATCCACGCGAAGGACTGCCTGGTGCTTTGGGAAGCCCAGTTCGGCGACTTCGCCAACGGTGCGCAGGTGATCATCGACCAATTCCTGGCGGCGGGCAAGGCAAAGTGGGGTCAGTCGCCCGGACTCGTTTTGCTGCTGCCGCACGGATCCGAGGGACAAGGCCCGGAACACTCGTCGGCTCGCCCCGAACGTTTCCTGCAACTCTGCGCGGAAGACAATCTGCGGATCGCGAACTGCACGACGCCGGCGCAATATTTCCATATCCTGCGTCGACAGGCGGCAAGCCTTTCCACCGCGGACGCACGTCCGCTCGTTCTGATGACGCCGAAGTCCCTGCTACGGCATCCCAAGGCGATGTCCAACCTCGCCGACCTCGCCTCCGATCGTTTCGAACCCGTCCTGGACGACGCGCGGTATCCGGAGGGCTCCACGGAAGTCACGCGACTCGTGCTTTGCAGCGGCAAGGTGCATGTGGATTTGGTGGCCGGATCCGACTACGCCGACTCCCGTCACGTGGCGATCGCCCGGGTCGAGGAACTCTATCCCTTCCCCGTGGAGGCGCTGGACGCGTTGGTGCGCCGATACCCGAATCTCGTGGAGGTCTGTTGGGTTCAAGAGGAACCTCGCAACATGGGAGCCTGGTCCTTCGTCGCGATGCGTCTTCCCGAAATCCTGCCCGATGGACTCGCGCTACGGTATATCGGCCGCATCGATGGTTCGAGCCCTGCCGAAGGATCCACGGCCTCCTACCTCGTAGAACAAGCCCGCATCGTCGGCGATGTCTTCTCCTCGCCGCGCGAGACCGGCAACCGCAACGGCGCCAACGCAACGCGTTGAACCACTCGGAATAATCAAGGAACCGCACATCCATGTCCGTCGAGATCATCGTTCCCTCCATGGGGGAATCCGTCGTCGAAGCCACCGTCGCCCAATGGCTGCGCAAACCGGGCGATCCCGTTCAAGCCGGCGACGACCTCGTGGAACTCGAAACCGACAAGGTGAACCAGACGATCCAAGCGGAAACAGCTGGAGTCCTCGCCACGGTCGCGTTCGAGGAAGGTGCCACCGTCACCGTGGGTGCGGTGCTCGGAACCATCGAACCCGGAGCCGTCCCGGCGGTCGCGCCGCCCGCGGCTGCACCCTCCACCCCGTCCGAACCGGTCACCGGCCCGGCAACGCCGGCGACGCCCGTGGCGTCCGCCATGGCGGCCGCGAATCAGGTCGATCTGGCGGGGGTGTCGGGCACGGGCCCCGCCGGCAAGATCGGCAAGGAGGACGTCAGCGCGAAAATCGGCGGCAACAAGGTGGAGACCACCACCTGGAAGCCCACGAAGCCCGCTCCTGCGCCCGCGCCAGTGGAAGCCGCCCCGACGGGTGACCGACGCGAATCGCGCACGCGCATGAGCCGGCGCCGACAAACCATCGCGGCGAACCTCAAGCATGCCCAAAACACCGCGGCGATGCTCACCACGTTCAACGAAGTGGACATGAGCGCCGTGATGGGACTGCGCAAGCGGCACAAGGATTCCTTCACCGAACGATACGGCATCGGGCTCGGCTTCATGTCGTTCTTCACCAAGGCCGTGGTCGCGGCGCTGCGGCAGTTCCCAACCCTCAATGCCGAAATTCAAGGCGACGAGATCGTGCTCAAGCATTTCCACGACATCGGCATCGCCGTTGGCGTCGAGGATGGATTGGTCGTCCCCGTGGTGCGCGATGCGGACCACCTGTCCTTCGCGGGAATAGAAAAGACGATCAAGGAACTCGCCGACAAGGCACGGCGCAACGCCCTCTCGCTTCCCGAACTCACCGGGGGAACGTTCACGATCACCAACGGGGGGGTCTACGGCTCCCTGCTCTCCACGCCCATCCTCAACCATCCCCAGGTGGGCATCCTCGGACTGCACGCCATCAAGGAACGCCCGGTGGTGGTCGATGGCCAAATCGTGATCCGACCAATGATGAACATCGCGCTTTCCTACGACCATCGAATCATCGATGGCAGCACGGCCGTCCGCTTCCTCGTTCGCGTGAAGGAACTGATCGAAGACCCCTCCGGACTCATGTTCGAGTCCTGAATTCTCCAAACATCCCCGGCGGCCCGAACCTGCATACCGTGATCGGGCCGCCGAGGCCGAAGGCCCTTGCCTGCCATCAGGCGCTCCATGCCCGACCGCGAGCCGTTTCCCATCGGCAACAACAAGGC
>JBJTRZ010000422.1:0-4944 GCA_046076415.1 Armatimonadota bacterium | reverse complement strand
TCCCGCCCTCCTGGGGGCCTGCGCCCAAAGAACGGAGCGCATCGCACGGCTACGGGCGGAACGAGATCGCATCGTGGGCGATGCCCGGGAACGAACGCGGGAGGCGGAGTTCCTCGCCCATCAAATCGCGGAGATAGATCTCGCGAACTTGCAGCCCGGCGAAATCGAGCGCTTGACAACCGAGCGGGAAATCCTGGCTCAGGCGGATCGCCTCGCCGCCGCGGCCGAAACGGCGCGCGGGCATCTCTTCGGCACCACGCTGGACAGCCTGGCCAAGGCCGTTTCCGCGCTGGAACGCGTGGATGCGATCGACCCGGGCGTCGCTCCCCTGCTCGAGGGGGCGCGAAATGCCCTGTTCGCGGCCGAGGACGCCGCACGCGGTTGCCGCGCCTACCGCGACGCGATCGAATTCGACCCGGAACGCCTGCAGGGGATCGATGATCGACTGGAACTGATCCGATCGTTGCAACGCAAGTACGGCGAAGGCGTCGCCGAAATACTCGCCTATCGGGCGGAGGCGGCGCAGCGGCTCGACCATTGCCAATCCGCCGACCAACGTTCGGAATCCCTCGAATCCGAGATTGCAAGCGAGGAGGCGGCGCTCCTCCGGGATTGCGCCGAACTCTCCCGACTGCGGAACGCCGCGGCGGGTCCCCTCGGTACGGCTATCCAAGGCGAACTTGCCGATCTCGCCATGGCGGGCACGCGGTTCGAGGTCGAACTGAAGCAAACCGACCCCGGATCGCAAGGATCCGACCGAGTCGCATTTCGCATCGCGCCGAATCCCGGCGAGCCTTCCCGATCCCTCGCCAGGACCGCCTCGGGTGGGGAATCGTCGCGATTGATGCTCGCGCTCAAAACCGTCCTGTCCCGAACGCAATCCTTGCCCACTTTGGTATTCGACGAAGTGGATGCGGGTATAGGCGGCCGAACCGCCGTGGTGCTGGGCAACAAGCTGCGAAGTTTGGCCGATGAGGTTCAGGTGCTGTGCATCACCCACCTGGCACAGATCGCGGCCTGCGGCGATACCCACTTCCGGGTCGAAAAACGCCAAGAGGACGGACGGACACTGCTCTCCATCGAACAGCTCGAGGGAGAGGACCGGGTGGCGGAAGTGGCGCGCATGCTCTCCGGCGACACCGGAGAGACCGCCAGAACCCACGCGCGCGAACTCTTGGCGGGTCGCTGACTTCGCTGCGAGCCCGTGTCACGCGAGCACGATTCGGTCCCCCATCGCCGGTATTCCCGCCTCCCAACCAAACGTGTCCCGAATGCGCCTCCGGAGACCTGCGGACGCGGATGGTTCTCCATGGGTGATGTGCACTCCTTTTGGAGGCGACTCCCGTAGAGGTTCCATCCACCGGATCAAATCCTTGGCGTCTCCGTGCGCGGAAAAACCGTCGAGGCGGTCCACACGACACCGCACGGGAACCCGCTGTTTCATGATGACGACTTCCGTGGCGCCGTCCAAGATTTTCCTTCCCGTGGTGCCCGCCGCCTGATACCCCACGATGCACAAGGTTGCCTTCGGATCGTGAAGGATTCGGCTGGCATGGTGGAGTACGCGACCACCCGTCATCATCCCCGAACTCGCAATGACAATCCGAGTCCCTGTTTCCTCGTTGATCCGTTTCGACTCGGCGGGCGTCGACGCGAAAACCATCGACCCGGTTTGGAATGGATCTTCCCCGAGGGCCGAAATGCGCGCCGTTTCCTCGTCGTGTTCCTCGGCACACCTTCGATAAACGCGCGTCGCCTCGGCGGCCATGGGCGAATCCGCACGCACGGGCAGAACAGGGATTCGCCCCGCATTCTCGAGCGCTCGGATATGGTGCAGCAAATCCTGCGTGCGCCCTACCGCGAACGATGGCAAGAGAAGCGGACCTCCGCGCTGGAGGGCCAATCGAATGACTCCCGCCAAAGCTTCCCCGGAATCCTCCGCGGGATGTTCACGGTCTCCATATGTCGACTCGATGACCAGATGGTCGCACGGCACGGCACCGTGGGGATCGGGCAGGATGGGCATGTTCCAGCGGCCCAAATCCCCCGAGAAAAGTATGCGGACTCCCTCCGCAATCACCATCACGGACCGCGCGCCCAGCAAGTGTCCGGCCGGATACCACTCGAGCTCGATGTCGTCGCGGATCCATTGACGTGCACCCAGATCCGCGCGGACGGGCCGGAACAGGCGCATCGCCCGATGGACGTCCTCGTCGTCGTAGAGCGGCAATGCGGGATGGTGGCGTGTCAAACCCCGCTTGGAGCGATATCGCGCCTCTTCCTCCTGAAGCTTCGCGCCGTCCTCGAGAATGATGCGGGCCAATTCCGTCGTGGCCCGGGAGGCATGGACCGGCCCATGAAATCCCTTGCGAACGATTCGGGGCAGGTATCCGACATGGTCGGTGTGGGCATGGGTCAGCACCACCGCATCGATCGACGACGGCCGAAAGGGCGGCTCCGACCAGTTGCGCTCGCGAAGTTCCTTGTACCCTTGGAACAGACCGCAATCGATCAGAATTCGGGAGCGAGCGGTTTCGAGCAGGTATTTCGATCCAGTGACCGTGCCCGCCGCACCGCAAAACGTCAGTTGGACCGCCATCGCACCTCCCGGATTCCGGAACACGCGCGGAATCAATCGACAGTTCGCCTGCCGAACCCGGATTCCTGCCCATCGGCAGGAACCGCGCCTGCCGCCGGTCAACTCCCCAGCATGGACAGCGCTCCCCTCGTCGACACGTCCGAATCCCCGAACGCCCGCCTCCAGTCGCTCGGGATTCGCAATGTGGAGTTCAGGGACGAGTTTTGGGAGCCCCGGCGGCGGTCGAACCGCGAAAGAACCTTGTTCGACCAGTTGCGGTTGTGCGAGGAAACCCATCGGCTACGCAACTTCGATCGCGCCGCGGGCAAGACCGATGAACCCTTCGCCGGTTTCTACTACAACGATTCCGACGTTTACAAGTGGATCGAAGCCGCGTCGTGGTCGCTCGCTGCGGATCCCGATCATCGTTTGGCGGAAGCCCTCGAGGGAGTCGTGGCCAGGGTCGCCGCCGCGCAACGTCCGGATGGCTACCTCAACACCTACTTCTCCCGGGAACGGGCGGAGGAGCGCTGGACGAATCTTCGCGACAAGCACGAAATCTATTGCGCGGGCCATTTGATCCAAGCCGCGATCGCCCACCATCGCGCGACCAACGGAAGGGGTCTGCTCGATGTCGCGGTGCGCTTCGCCGAGCACATGGCGGCCCGATTCGGGGACGACGCATCGCGAGTGCCCGGTGCCTGCGGCCACCCCGAAGCGGAAATGGCACTCGTCGAACTCTACCGAACGACGGGAGATGCACAGTTTCTTTCCCTCGCCCGGCATATGGTTTCCGTGCGAGGACGAAATCCAAGCCTGCTCGGAGGGTCCGCCTATTGGCAGGATCACAAACCCGTCGTCGAACAGCGGTCTCCCGATGGACACGCGGTTCGCCAGCTCTACCTGGCCGCCGGAGTCGCGGATCTTTGCCTCGAGGGCGAACAGGGAGACTTGGCGACCGCCAATACGGAATTGTTCGAAAACTTCACGCGATACCGCATGTATGTCACGGGCGGTGCGGGTAGCCGCTGGGATGGGGAAGCCTTCGGTGACGATTGCGAACTTCCATCGGACCGCGCGTATGCTGAAACCTGCGCCGCCATCGCCAGCGTCCAATGGAACCATCGACTCTGGTTGTTGAACGGCGACGTTCGGCATGCGGATTTGATGGAATGGACCCTGATCAACGCGGTGCTGCCTGGACTGTCGCTCGATGGAGACGAGTACTTTTATCAGAATCCGCTCTCGGACCGGGGCTCGCACCGCCGCCGGCCGTGGTTTGGTTGCGCCTGCTGCCCCCCGAACATCGCCCGCACGTTGGCCGCATTGCCCGGCATGGTGGCCGCCCGCGACGCGGGAACCGTTTGGGTGGGACAAATCCTTGCAAGTCGTATCGAAACCGCGGATGTTCGAATCGACATCGAGGCGAACCTGCCGTGGGATCCCCATGTGCACGTCCGGGCCGAGGGCGATGTCCGCGGGATTCGCCTGCGGGTTCCCGCATGGGCCCGGGGTGCGCGTCGCAACGGCAGGCCGATCGCACCGGGATGGTGCGACCTGCCCCTCTCCGGAGGTCGACTCGACGTCCACCTCGAGTTTCCGCTGGCAATCCGGCCGCTGCGCGGGGATCCTCGCATTACCGCCACCAGGGGGCAAGTGGCGTACCACAGGGGGCCCGTCCTTTACTGCGCGGAGGCGTGCGACCACGACGGTACCGACCCGCACACGATGGGCGTCGGCTCGCGCCCCGACTGGGTGTCCCGTCCGGAAACCATTGCGGGACGGTCGATGCGGGTGCTGGAGGGCCGTGGGTGGGTCGCTCGCCGGGAGGAAGCTTCGCTCTGGTCGGAGCAACGACCGGGCGCCACCGAAGCGATCGACGTGCGGTTGGTGCCGTACCACGCTTGGGCGAACCGTTCGTCCGGCCCGATGTCGATGTGGATGCTCGACGGAGAGGGAAAATAGAAAGGACCGGCGCAAGACCGGTCCGGAAAACCCACCCGACAGGATTCGAACCTGTGACCTTTGGCTCCGGAGGCCAACGCTCTAATCCGCTGAGCTACGGGTGGATGCCGCCCCGGATCCACCGAGGCACGCGATGGTACCATACGGCACCCGCCCTCGCAACGATGCAGGGAGCCCGTGAACGATTGTGGAAGCATCCGTCATGCCGACCGACCGAACCGTTGTTTTGTTGACGGGTGCGGGTGGTCGCATCGGCCCCCATGTACTGCCGGCTTTTCGCGATCGGTTCGCGTTGCGCCTGCTGGATCGCCGTCCCATCGATGCCGTCGAACCCACCATCATCGCCGACCTCTCGGATCGGGACCTACTGCAGGAGGCGATGCACGGCGTGGACGTTGTCG
>JBJTRZ010000421.1:0-4795 GCA_046076415.1 Armatimonadota bacterium | reverse complement strand
AGTTGCTTTTTTCAGGGCTGGGCATCACAAAGCCTATACGGTACCGCCGCACTCCGCGGACTTCCGCGGGGCGGGGACGGGGCGGGGCCGCGCTCAATCGATCGCGCCGACCCGCCGGCAGGTGGCGATCGCTTCCGCGAGCCGTCGCCCAAGCTCGTCGGCCTCGCCGTCGAGCTCCGAACGCCGGGCCTCGCGCCGCGACCGCTCCGCCTTGGTCAGCGACTTGCGATCCGCGTTCCTGGCCCACTCGGAACGATTCCCGGCGAGCAGGGCGCGCAACTGCTCGCGCCGCAGCACCGCGGCCTGGCGCAGGAGATTGTCGAGCAGCGCGTCCCACGTGCTCCCGTAGGGCGATTTGAGCCAGGCAGGTTTCAACTCGTTGAACTGAGCCACCACCGCGCGGCGCACCGGATCGAGGCGTGTCAGCTTCTCGAGCGCAACAGGTTCCGCCAGCGATTTGGTCCAGCGCCAGACCTCGATGATCTCCTCCCAGCCGCCCCCGTGGGTGATCCAATTTTCGGATTCGCGGTCGGCGCCGAGCATCTCCATCGCCTCGCGCGCGTCGCTGCCGCTCCACGGACGGAACCACTCCACCCAGGGAGTGCGCTCACCCGGCCGTTTGCGCCTCCATCGCCAAACGGGAAAGACCAATTCCAGCGGAGACCCGTATCGACGTTCCTGCTCGGCCAGTTCCATCAATTCGGAGATTTCGCCGATGCGCGAAACCTCGAACTTGTACTCGAGGTCGTCGCCGAACGCGATCACATCGGGTTCCTCCCAGTAGTCGACCGGTTCGCTCTCCTCCTCTTCGTCCTCTTCCTCGTCGTCCTCGTCCTCCTCCTCGTCTTCTTCTTCCTCTTCGTCTTCCTCTTCGTCGTCCTCCAACACTTCCGCGATGCCCGTGTCGTCCGTTTCCTCGAACTCCGTGTCTTCCATGGTGGTCTCCCGTGCGAATCGGCGTGGCCGGCATGGCGCCGCCCCGGCAAAATCACACTCCGTGGAAATGCCCCGAATCGGAAGGCCCGTTGGAAAACTGGTCCGCCATTCGTTCCCCCGTGGCGCACCAACGGTCAGCCCCGGCTTCGATCTCCCAAGCCCCTCAGCGGAAACTCCGGCGACGGTTGGTGCGACTGCGCGGCCCTCCCCGCAAGCCGCGCCACCAGCTCGGGCCGCTCCGCGGAGAGATCCCGGGATTCCCGCGGGTCGAGCGCGAGGTCGTACAACTCCCACGACGACGCGCCCTTCGACAAACCGCCCCGCACGAGTTTCCAACGGCCTTCCCAAACACCCTGCCATCCGCCGTAACCCGCGAACTCCCGGTACAGCCAGCGGTCCCTCGAGACCGAGCCGCGGCCCAGCAGATGCCGGGAGAGATCGATCCCGTCGTGACGGCGGGGGATGCGCTCCGGGGCACCGACCATCGAGAGCAAAGTGGGCAGCCAGTCCTCGAATCCCGTCAACGCATCGCTGGAGGATCCCGGCGCGATCCTTCCCGTCCACCGCACCAACGTGGGAACCCGCACTCCGCCCTCCCAAAGGTCGCCCTTGCGTCCCCGCAGGCCGCCGGCGCTGTCGAACCAATCGGTGTCGGTTCCGCCCAGCCGTTCGTACAGCGGACCGTTGTCGGACGAGAAGACCACGATGGTGTTGCGATCGACGCCGGTCCGCGAAAGCGTGTCGAGCACGCGGCCCACGTGTCGATCGAATTCGGACACCATGGCCGCGAACGTCGCCCGGGGTTCGCGTGCCGGCAGGTAGGATCGTCCCCCACGATAGGCGCCGTCGCGCCCGTGGCGGCCGGACTGGGCGGCGATGGCCGCGGGGGGAGCCTGCAATGCGAGGTGGGGGATCGTGCTCGGCACGTAGCACAGGAACGGACGGTCGGCGTGCGCCTCGATCCACCGGCACGCTTCGTCCACGATCCGCTCCGGCGCCCATTCCCGGCCGGCGAACCGTGCGTAGGTTGCCGGATCGAGGAGGTCGGCCCCGCGCGGCAGGTTTTGGTGGGGAGCAAAAGTCGGGTTGGCGAGCGGAACGCGCACGGGACCATCGTCGAGGTGGTCCGGGTAATGGTTGTGGGCGTGCCTTTGGCCGTGGTAACCGAAGAACCGCGCGAATCCACGTCGCAACGGATCGCCGGCGTTCCCCGGCTTGCCCAGTCCCCATTTGCCAAAGCCCCCGCAGGCGTAGCCGAGGCCGGAGAGGATCTCGGGCAATATCGGAAGTCCGGTGGGCACGGGCATTTGCTCGTCTTCCCCGACATCGCGGTTGTCGCGGATCGGAGCGTGCCCGGGATGGAGACCGGTCATCAGCACGCATCGGCTCGGCGCGCACACCGGGCTTCCCGCCATGTGCCGCGTGAGGCGCATACCCTCGGCGGCAAGTGCGTCGATGCGGGGCGTGGCGAAGCGCCGCTGGCCGAAGCACCCGATGTCGCCGTATCCCAAATCGTCGCCGAGGATGAAAACGATGTTGGGCCGTGCCCCACGTTCGGTGCGGATCATGGGGCGACGTTCACCCGGGCCCGCGCCTATCCCTGCCCCTGGTCACGCGGGCGCGGGGGGCGTTCGGCGCTCCACCAAATCCCAACGGTTGCCCAGAAAATCCTCGAAAACCGCGACGCGGCCGTAGGGTTCGCTCCGCGGCTCCTCCACGAAACCCACGCCGCGGGCCACGAGGGCCGCATGGTCCACCGCGAAATCGTCGGTTTCCAAAAACAGGAACACGCGCCCTCCGGCCTGATCGCCGACCGCCCCGCGTTGCCGCTCGTTCGCGGCCCGCGCCAGCAACAGGTCCGCGCCGCCGCCCGGCGGACGCACCCGGACCCATCGCTTCCCGCCGCCAAGGTCCGTGTCCTCGATCAAGGCGAACCCCAAACACCGCGTGTACCAAGCGATCGCGGCGTCGTAGTCGGGCACCACCACGGTGACGATCGCCAGACGGATCACCAAAAACTCCCGGGCAACGGTTGGTTCCACGCGCCGACTCCGGGGGCGATGCGCAAACTCCGGATAAACCGACTTGGATCGAGACGAACCGGGGAGGCAAGTGGCCGAGCCATGACGCACTATCCCATGGAACCTCCGCGCCGTGGTGCCAAAGCCATGCCCGATTCCCGCCGCCCCAACATACTCTGGATCATCGCCGAGGACTTCGGTCCGGCCCTCTCCTGCATGGGGCGCACCGACCTGCGCACGCCGCGCATCGACGCGCTGGCGGGAGAGGGCATCCTCTTCACGCGGTGCCACACCACCGCCCCGGTTTGCTCGCCGAGCCGATCCGCGTTCCTGACCGGGATGTACCAAACCACCATCGGCGCCCACGACCATCGTTCGCACCGCGACGATTTCCACCCGCTCCCAAGCGGGGTCCGCACGGCCCCCGAGTGGTTTCGCGCCGCCGGGTACGCAACCGCGAATCTGGTCCACCTCCCGCTCCCGTTCCGTGGAACCGGCAAGACCGATTGGAACTTCGCCGCGCCGGCAAGGCCGTTCGAGCACGAGGATTGGAAAACGCTGCGCGCCGACGGCCGCCCGTTCTTCGCGATGCTCAATCTCTGGGAAACGCACCGTCCCTTCGAAGCCCCCCGCGTCACCGACCCTGCCCGCTTCGACCTTCCGCCGTTCTACCCCGACCACCCGCGGATCCGCGAAGACACCGCCCGGTATCTCGACTCTGCGCTCGCCCTCGATCGCAAGGTCGGGCAGATGCTCGACCTGCTCGACGCGGAGGGGCTGCGCGACAACACGGTGGTGTTTTTCATGGGCGACAACGGGGAAGCACATATTCGCGGAAAACAGTTCTGCTACGACGAGGGGTTGCACGTGCCCCTCGTGGTGTCCTTGCCGTCGTCCCTGCGCCGATACGGTCGGGGCGTTTCCCGCCGCACCGATCGCCTCGTCGAGGCCATCGATTGGCTACCGACATCCCTCGCACTCGCCGGGGTCCGGGTACCGGCGGGCATGCAGGGCCGCCCGTTCCTGGGACCCGGTGCCGGACAGCCCCGGCGCTACGCATTCGCGGCACGGGATCGCTGCGATGAAACGGTGATTCGGTTGCGCACGGTCCGCGACGCGCGGTACCGGTGGATCCGCAATCTCACGCCCGACAAGGGGCTCTTCGAGCCCAACGCCTACAAGGCCGCGCAATATCCCGCATGGAATCTGGTTCAAGACATGGGCCGCGCGGGCAAGTTGGAGGGTCCGGCCCGGTTGCTGGTCGCACCGCGCTTGCCGGCGACGGCCTTGTTCGACCTCGAGACGGACCCGCATGCGCTCGTGAACCTCGCCGACGACCCGGCGCACCGTGCGGTGCGGGAACGACTCGACCGCGCCCTGCGCGAGTGGATGCGCCGCAGCGGCGACCCGCACGCGGGTCTGCTTCCGTAGGCGGACCGCCGTCGGTCCAAATGGGCTAGTGGTCCAGATCCTTGTCCGGCTGGGGCGCTTCCCGGCGGGGCAACCACGTCGACAGGGCATCCTTGGTGGCGCGCAGCCGCGGGTCCGACGCCCGATTGGTCCATTCGTAGGGGTCCCGGCCGTGGTCGTAGAGTTCCTCGCCGCCGTCGGCGTACCGGATGTAGCGCCACCGCTCGGAGCGCACCGCATGGTTTCCCCGATTGAACGTCGTTCGGGCGGGGCGATGCCACGGGGAATTGGGTCGGGCGAGCAGGCCACGGATCGAGGGGTCGTCGATCCAAGCCGGCGTCGGCAGACGGCAAAGGTCGCAGAGGGTGGGGAAGAGGGTCATCAAATCCACCGGCCGCGCGCACCGCGACCCGGGTCGCGTCGTTCCG
>JBJTRZ010000420.1:0-2030 GCA_046076415.1 Armatimonadota bacterium | reverse complement strand
GGGATCCGACCCCACCCAGAGCACCACGCGAACCGGACCCTCGGGCCGCGCCGGTTCCGATTTGGTCCTACGCGCCATTGCGATTTGATTTCGCCATGGCCCGACGCATCGCCTCCGCTGATTCGAACGCCTCGTGCAGGGTCGCCGAGTCCGGATCGATTCGGGCGTACACCAATGCTTCGAGGGCGGACACAATGCGGCCATACGGAGCACCGACTTCCGGTCCCAATTGCCGCAAGGCGCGCTCCGCGTGCTCCCGCAACGTTTCATTCGCCCCGCGCGGAATACCCATTCGGGAAAGTTCGCGGACGCATCGGCGATGCAGATCGGCGAGGCGGCGCGCTGCCGGCGACCACGACTCGACGGAGCGCCCCCCGGCGCCGGTGCCCGGACGGAAGGTCCAGAGCACCGCCCCCAGGAACGCGAAAGTACCAAAAACGATCAGTCCCCCGGGTCCGAACAGGAACGTGCGAAGGCGGTCCATCCACGACCGCTTTCCCGCGCCGCTCCCACGCGCCGCGGCATCGCCGGCCGACACCGTGGTCTCGGTCGGATCGTACGGGCGCCAACCGTATCCCTCGAAATAGACCTCCGGCCATGCATGGCGATGGCTCTCCCGGATCAGGAAAGCCCCCGGGTTGTCGGGATCCGGCTCCCCTTGGCTGAATCCGGTGGCCACCCGCGCCGGCAATCCCACCTGTCGGGCGAGCACCGCCACCGACGACGCATAGAGATCGCAATACCCTTCGCGCGAATCGTTGAGGAAGAAGTCCACCGCATCCCGATCGTCGGGCACCCGCCGCGCCTCGAGCGTGTAGGTGCAGCGGTCGGCCACGAATTTGCGGATCGCCTCCGCCTTGTCGTGCGGACCCCGAGCTCCGCGCGTGGCCTCCTCGGCGAGTGCCGCCAGTCGCGGCGAGCGGTCCATCGCGACATACCGCCGCCGCAGCGTTTCCGAATACTCCACCCCTGACTGGTTGAGCTGCTCCGGCGTTGCTTCCGACTCCTCGGCCGTCGCCTCGTACTCCGACAAGTAGTTGAACGCGCCCAACCCGCCGTCCGCCGTCTGGAACAACGCCTCGGCCGCGACCCGCACCGTGCGGGCATCGCCGGGCTGGTAGATCAAGGACAGCGTGGGAGACGCGGCCCGTATTCTGTAGTCGAACGAGCGCAAGGCAAGCCGCCGGGCATCGGGACGGCGCGGAACGTTGAAAACACGCAGGCCGGCTTGCTGGCCCGCAGGAGCCAATTCCGTCCCGGTTCCGATTTGATCCGACATCCAGCTATGCCCGGTGTAGACATCGTAGGTGCGGCCACGCCAGTGCTTGGGCTCGGTCGACCAGATACGCATCAACACCGTCTGGTCATCGCGGATGGGTCCCTGACCGATGGAAAATTGTCCGGCTCCCTCGGTCAACGCTCGGCCGGTCGCGCCGCGCCGTTGTGGATTGCGGGCGGCCACGCGCAACTGCTCGACCACCTGCGCGAACGAGAGGTTGCGCCCCACCATGCGCAGCGGAATGCTGATCGCCGAGCCGAGGGCGATCGAGGCCAGCCATAGGCCGAAGGCGATCGAGAATTGGTGACGCAGCGGCCGACCTGAAACAACGAGCCCCCGCTGCGCCGGAGCGCACCGCGACAATGCGTGCTGATGCACGAGCAGGAAGATCGTGGCCAGCAGGAAGGTGCCAAAGGCGGCGATGAGCGCGAAGTTGACATCGGAAGTCGCCGCAAGCCCAATGATGGCCAACCCCCAAACTCCCGTGAACACGACCGACTCGTCGGTCACCAGGAAGAACGATCCGATGGAGGCCACGAGCGACAGCGTGGTGATCAAGAGCCGCTCGGTGACGTAGCGGTATTCGCCGCCGGTGAAATCCACGAGGCCGCGGCCCGAAAGGAGGAAGAACGCGAGCACGGCGAGACCGAACGAGGCGGTGCGGAGCAGGCCGGAGGACATCCCGAGGCGGCGCAGGACCCAGGCGCCGGTGAATCCCAGTACGGTCAGGCCGAACATCCCGTTGATGAAG
>JBJTRZ010000419.1:0-6350 GCA_046076415.1 Armatimonadota bacterium | reverse complement strand
CCGCTCTCGTCGGTGAATCCCGCCCCCATCGCCTTGGAGTATTTGTCTCCTAGTTTGAAGATATGTCCGACCTCCACGCCCCGCGTGGTGGAGAGGGATCCTGTTTTGCACACGGGACAGTGGTCGCCGTCCTCGGCGACGCGAATATCGGCGAACTCCTCGACGGAGCAATCGCGTCCGAGATTCACATGGACATAGTGGGCATCGGCGACGTTCGCCCCCGTGATGAAATTTCCCATGCCGGCGACTTCGAGGTCGGCGATCATGCGCACCGAATGTACTCCGGTGGGGCCGGCGAATCCCACGGGAGCACCCGTGACCCGTTCGACCGTGGCATCGTCCGCGAGGAAGAGCTCCGTGGCTCCGAGATGCTTGCGCAACTTGATTTCGTTGACGGTTCGATCGCCCCGCAACAGCACCAGCGCCGGCTCGCCGTCCACGAGGTAGACCAACGTTTTGACCAAATGTTCGGGCGCCGCACCGAGCAGGGAGGCCACTTCGGCGATCGTTCGCGCACCCGGGGTCGAAATAAGTTCGAGCGGCTTGGGATCCGGGCGGTTCGCGGCTCCCGCCGATTGCGGAACTTGGCACTTTTCCGCATTGGCCGCGTATCCACACGCACCGCACCGCAGCACCGTGTCCTCGCCCGAGTCGGAGAGCGACATGAACTCCTGATTGTCCATATCGCCGATCGCACCGCCGTCCGCATCCACGATCACGAACGGTAGTCCGATGCGCTGGAAAAACCGCTCATAGGCGCTACGCTGACGGACATACGAGGCATCCATCCCGGCGTCGTCGCGGTCGAACGAATAGGCGTCGAACATCACGAATTCGCGCGTTCGGATCACGCCACCGCGTGGCCGCGGCTCGTCCCGAAATTTGGTTTGGATCTGATAGAGGCACTTGGGGAGGTCGCGCCACGAACGCAACGTTCCCCGGGCAATGTCGGTGATGACCTCTTCGTGCGTGAATCCGAGCGCGAATTCCGCGTCGCGGCGATCGCGCAACTTGTAAACCACGTCGACGTCCCAGCGACCCGTCTCGACCATCAGTTCCTTGGGTACCAAGGTCGGCATCCGCAATTCGTGGCTGGAAACCGCCTCTTGCTCCTCGCGGAGCACGTGTTCCAACTTCCGCAGCACGCGCCAACCCAAGGGAAGGTAACTGTAGATTCCGGCACCCAGCTTGCGGATGAATCCCGCGCGCAGGAGCAGACGGTGCGACGGAATTTCGGCTTCGGACGGAACTTCGCGCAGGGTGGGAACGAAATATTCGGAGACTTTCACGAACGGGCAACTCTCGGGGGGAACGGCGCGGCAGGGCGCCATTCGGGATTCCGGCATGATACCTTTCCGCCTACCCCCGGGCAAGCGTCACCAGGCTCGTTCGAGGACCTCGGTCGCCCCGGCGAAATCCACCGTCCGGGGGTTGGCCTTGCTGGACCCGCTGCCGAGCGACTCCCGGGCGATCCGGTCCAGCGCTTCCCTGGGGAGATCAAGTTCGCGTAGCCGCGTTGGAGAACCGGACCGAACCAGCAAATCCTCCACGAAACGGGCCAAGGATTCAACGTTCGCCACTCCCGTCGCGGCTCGGGCCAACTCCGCGTAGCGATCGCCGACGAACGCTGCGTTCCATCGTGCCACCGCGGGCATCAGCATCCCGCACAGCAAGCCGTGGGCCGCGCCGGTCGCAGCGCCGATGGGGTGCGCCAGGCCATGGACAAGACCGAGGCGCGACGTGTTCAACGCGATTCCGGCCATGCAGCTTGCGAGCAGCATCTCCTCGCGGGCATCGATGTCGCCGCCGTTTTCGAGCACCTTTGGGAGGGCGTGGGCGATCCGTGCCGCCGCAGCCATCGACAATGCGTCGGTCAATGGATTCGCGCCCACCGACGTCGCGGATTCCACCGCCTGCACGAATGCGTCGAGGCCCGACCACGCGGACGTTCGTGGGGAGCAAGTAAGGGTGAGCAGGGGATCCAGGATCACCGTGGATGGCATCATGGCCCCGCCCCGGAAGCTGGCCTTGCGACCGCTCGCCCGGTCGGTGAACACGCCCACCCAAGTCGCTTCGCTTCCCGTGCCCGCGGTGGTGGGTATCGCCACGATCGGAAGGGCGCCCGTTTCGGGCACCGATGCCGCGCCATCGAACCAAACGGATGGATCGGTGTCCAGCGGCGCCAGGGCGGCCGCCTTGGCAACGTCGAGCACGCTGCCGCCTCCCACCGCGATCACGCAGTCCCGACCGGCGGCAGCGGCGATCGCCCCCCGGCAATCGTCCAGGCTCGGCTCCGGGGGAATGCCCCCGTGCACGGCGACCTCGAGCCCGGCTCCGCGCAGATGCGCCGCGATCCGTTCGATGGTGCCATCGCGCATCAACGTGGTGCCGCACACGAGCAGCGCCCGCCGACCGTGGGCACGGCAGCGCTCCGCCAACGTGCCGTCGAGCGCCGCGCCGCGCCGGCAAGCGATCCAACCCGGAGTGGCATGCACGAAGTCGAGTTCCATGACCGCGTGCTACCTCCGCGACTGCGCAAACGCAAGCGGTAAAATGGCCCGTGACGGAAACCCGCCCGATCGTCGTTGCCTTGGCCATCGACGACCTGATGCTGGCATCGCGTGTCCGGGAGGCGCTGCGCGGATTCGTGGTCGACCTGGTTCGATTCCATGCGGATGCCGCCACCCAAGCGTCCGCCCGGCCCGATTGCGTCCTCGTATCGATGGCCTCGCGACGCGGCGATCCGGTGGAATGCATCCGCGCCGCGAAGGATTCCGGTATCCCGGTGGTCGCGTTCGCGGGGCACCTTGAATCCGATCGACTGGAGCAGGCGCGCTCCGCCGGAGCCGACCGTGTCGTCGCCAACTCCTCCGTGTCGTCCCATCTTCCCGAAGTGCTGAGGGCGATCGGCCTCGCTCCGGAGGCCCGTTCGTGAGTCCGCTGATAGATCCCGAGCCTGCCATGCGCCAGTTGGTGAAACGGCAATGGGCTGCCATTGGAATGCTGCTGTTGCGCATTGTCCTGATCTCCGTGCTCGTAACGGTCCTCCGGATGCAAATGCCGTGGATACGATCCGCCCAGCCGATCCTCGACGGTGCCGGGGGAGTTTTGGCACTGTGGCCTTTCTGGACGGCGGTTGGACGCAACTGGGCTTGGCGCATCGCCCTCGGAAAGGCCTACGTGGAGGCGGGGCGTCATGCGGACGCGATCCGGGTGCTTCGCGCCCTGGACGGTGTTCAAGGGCGACTGTTCGACGTGCAAGGAGAAGGAATGCGAATCTTGACCCAGGCCCGGGAGGCGGGCGCGTGAGGCCGCCGGATCCCGCGGACGTTCCGCGGCCGCGGTGGCGCTCGACGTTCGTCGGTTGGGTGGCCGCCATGCCCATCGTCGCGGGTGCCTTCGCGCTTGTGGGGAAGTCCGTTGGCATCCCGGCCTACGTCGGCGGTCTGTTCGGCTTCGTTCTCACCGGAATGATCGGCACGTTTGCCCTCGCGGCCCGGGTTGCGCGCGGTCGGGCGACGGAAAGGTAGGGGCGGATGCTGCGTAGGTGCAAAGTGGTGGATCGGCGCGACGTCGCGGAGCTCGCCGCCAAGTTCGCCAAACGTCAAGGCTTCGACCCGACGGGGCTCGAGGCTGCCGTCCGGGACATTCTCGCCGACGTTGCCCTGCGCGGGGATGTCGCGGTGCTCGAGCGAACCCGTATTTACGATCACCCCGGCGCATCCGCGATCGAAGTGCATCCGGAAGCCATCGAAGCCGCGGTTGCCAGAGTGCGCGCCACCGAACTGTGGGATGCCTTGAATCTCGCGGCGGATCGGGTCCGGCGTTTTCACGAACCCCAGCGGCGCGCCACCTGGATGGACATGGCTCGGGAGGGGGAGATGCTCGGGCAACGGATATCCCCGCTTCGGAGGGTTGGAATCTACGTGCCGGGCGGACGAGGCGCCTATCCCTCGACGGTGCTGATGACGGCGGTTCCGGCTCGGGTTGCGGGAGTGGAGGACCTCGTGCTGGCCACGCCGCCTGCGCGCGAAACCGGGCTCCCGCCGGACGCCACCCTCGCCGCCGCGGCAGTCGCCGGCGTGGATCGTGTCTTCGCCATGGGCGGTGCCCAGGCGGTCGGAGCCCTCGCGTACGGCACCGAAGTCGTGCCGAAGGTGGACAAGGTGGTGGGTCCCGGCAACGCCTATGTCAACGAGGCCAAGCGACAGGTTTTCGGTGTGGTGGGCATCGACATGCTCGCAGGGCCCAGCGAGGTGGGGGTGGTCGCGGACGCATCGGCGAGTCCGGAAGGCGTGGCGGCGGAACTGGTCTGCCAGACCGAACATGATCCCGCAAATGGTGCCGTTCTGGTGGCCGTTGGATCGGGAGTCGCCGAACCCATGATGGAGGCCCTGGAACGAGCGCTCGAGGATCTCCCCCGAGCCGACATTGTCCGCGCGGCGCTTTCAGGCAACGGGTGGCTGGTGGAGGTTGCGGATATGGCGACGGCCGCGGAGATTATGGACGCCTATGCTCCCGAGCACCTGCATTTGGATGTGGAGGAGCCATGGATGGCCCTTGCGTGGTTTCGCAACGCGGGGGCGATCCTGCTCGGGCCGTGGAGTTCGGCGGCGCACGGAGATTACGTGGCGGGTCCGAGCCATACCCTCCCGACCGCCGGGGCCGCGCGCTACTCCAGTCCGCTCAATGTGGATGACTTCCTCAAGAAAACTTCGATCATCTGCCTCGATCGAGGCGCGGCGTCGCGCATCGCCCCCATGGCCGACACGTTCGGCCGGTTCGAGGGACTCGAGGGTCACGCACGGTCGGCACGGAGAACTCTAATGCCACCTGGTCCCGTGGACGGCAATCCGCAGGAACGCGGGCCTCGAACCGGGAATCAGCACAAATGACCGCATTCGTGAACTGGTGGAATCGGACTCCACTCTATCTGCGCATCGCTGGAGGGCTGGTGCTCGGAGCGTTGGTCGGAACGGCGCTGGGGGCCGCGGGTGCCGCGGCGACGGCGAAGCAATTCGAATTGCCGGCCAAAATGATCCTCCGCCTGCTAGGTATGCTCGCGCCACCCCTTGTGCTGGTGGCGGTGGTGCAGGCGCTGATGCGCACCGAAATCGGTGGGACGACCGCGCGCCGTTTGACGTTCCTGCTGTTGCTCAACACCTTGGTGGCGATTTTCATCGGTCTGCTGGTCGCAAACGTCCTGGCGCCGGGCCGGCGTGGCTGGATCGATCCGCCCAGCCCATCGACTTCGCTCGCCGCGAAGGAAACCGACCCCCAGCGTCGGGCGATCCTGGAAACAATGGAGTCGGTTGGCTACAAGGCGCCGGCGCCCAAGCCCGACGCGTTGACGGCGTTTCTGGAAAGCGTTCCCAAAGCCATCGGCGCACCGCTCGTTGAAAACAATGTCATCGGCGTGATCCTGCTCGCGATCGCATTCGGGACGGCGCTGCGCCCCTGCGCGGATCGGAGGATCCACACCCTCGCCGATGTCGTCGACATTGCCTTTTCCGCTTTGCTGCGCATTCTGCACTGGGTGTTGAATGTGGTTCCGGTCGGAGTCTTCGGAATCGTGGTGGCGATTGTCGGCGAGAAAGGCTTCGCGCCGTTCCTTTCGCTGGGGCGGTTCGTCGGTGCGGTGCTCGCGGCGCTGGCCCTTCAGGCCGTTTGGTACCTCGTGCGCGTCAAGTTGGGATCGTGGGTTCGTCCGCTCGATTTGCTCAGGGGCTGCCGGGATGCCTTGGTGACGGCCTTCTCGACCGCGTCGAGCACGGCGACGATGCCGGTCACCTACGATCGCCTGGTCGCGAAGGTGGGTCTCCGCGAGCGGTCGGCCAGTCTGGGGGCCCTCGTGGGGGCGAATTTCAACAACGACGGAACGGCACTCTACGAGGCGATGTCGGCGCTCTTCGTGGCGCAATTGATGGGATCCAATCTTTCGATTCCCCAGCAAATCATGGTCGTGCTCACTTCGGTCGTCGCATCGGTGGGGGCGGCGGGTATTCCCGAGGCGGGGCTGGTCACGATGACCCTCGTGTTCACCGCGGTCGGACTCGACGTTCGATTCATCGCCTTGCTCTTGACGGTGGACTGGTTCCTCGATCGATGCAGGACCACGGTCAATGTGATGGGCGATATGAATGTCTCCTGCCTGATCGATGGACGTTCGCGCGCGTCGGCGACTCCCGGAGAGGGCGTATCGGCGTAGCGCGCACGGGTGGAAAGCACCGGTTTGCTGTGATAGCATTCGAACCGCTTGGCGCCGTGCCCAAGTGGTAAGGGAGAGGACTGCAAATCCTTCATGCACCGGTTCGATTCCGGTCGGCGCCTTGGCCCCGCGTTGTCGCGGG
>JBJTRZ010000418.1:0-10416 GCA_046076415.1 Armatimonadota bacterium | reverse complement strand
ATGGCGTGGCGTGCCCGCGTCCACGCCGCACCGGAGGGTTCGCGCAGGTAGAATGGCTCCATGAGCCATGGCCCCTACGACACGCTTCCCCTTGTGTTCCCGCGCCGCGCCACGCGCGCCGTGCGCGTTGGAAACGTCGTGATCGGAGGGGGGCATCCGGTGGTGGTGCAATCCATGATCACCGAGGAAACGCGCAATGTGGACGCGTGCGTGCGGCAGATCATCGAAATGCATCGCAAGGGCGCGGAAATCGTTCGCGTGACGACCCCCACCCTGATGGAAGCGACCAAGCTCGGCGAAATCAAGGAGAAGGTCCGGGCCCGGCTCGTGGATGTTCCGCTGGTCGCCGACGTGCATCACCAAGGCTCCGATATCGCCGCCACCGTGGCCGAATTCGTCGACAAGGTGCGCATCAATCCGGGCCTTTTCGTGTTCCATCGGCACACGGGTCGCGTGGAGTTCACCGAGGAGGAGCATGCCGAGCAGCGCGCCGCCATCGAGGAGAGCCTGCTGCCGGTGCTGGCGGTGTGCAAGCGCCGCGACATCGCGCTGCGCGTGGGCGTCAACCACGGCAGCCTGGCCGAACGCATGCTGGTCACCTGGGGCGACACGCCCGAGGGCATGGTGGAGAGCGCCATGGAATACCTGCGGATCTGCGAAAAGCACGATTTCCGCAACATCGTGGTCTCCCTCAAGGCGTCGCGCGTCCCGGTTATGCTCGCGGCCAACCGCCTGATGGTGCGCCGCATGGAGGCCGAGGGCATGGACTACCCGCTCCACCTCGGAGTGACCGAGGCCGGCGATGGCATGTATGCGCGGGTGAAATCCACGGCGGGAATCGCAACGCTGCTGGCCGAGGGCATCGGCGACACGATCCGGGTCAGCCTTTCTGAGGACCCGGTCGAGGAGCTCCCGGTCTGCTACGGCATCCTGCAGGCGTTGGGCCTGCGCAAGACCCAGGTGGAATACATCGCCTGCCCGTCGTGCGGACGCACCAAGTTCGATTTGCCCACGGTGCTCGCGCAGGTGAAGGCCGCCACCGGGCACTTGGTGGGGCTCGACATCGCGGTGATGGGGTGCATCGTCAACGGCCCGGGCGAGATGGCCGACGCCGATTACGGCTACGTGGGCAAGGCGGGTGGCCGCATCACGCTGTATCGCAAACGCGAGGAGATCAAGACGGTCGACCAGACGGTGGGGGTGGAGGAGTTGGTGGCGCTGATCCGTGCCGACGGCCTCTGGCAGGAGCCACCCGCGGAAGCCTGATCGCGCCGCGCGGATTCAGGCGAGTTCGACCGACCGCCGGTATTTCGAAAAATCGACCGGCGTTGCGCCGAGGGTCGCGAGCAGTCGTTCCAGCGTTGCCGGAAACTCGGCGTCGCCTTTGATTTCCAGCAGCGGTCGATCGGTCAGGGCTTGGCCGTGCGGGAGCGGGCCTGGCAGCAATGTGCCGTTCGCGGGCGCGGCGCGAATGTCGAGGTCGAGGGTGACCCGCATCGCGAGGCCGTCGAGGATGCCGTCCCACGCGGTGCGACGACAGGCGATGCGTCGGTTCGGCGCAAAGTTTCCCGCGGCGAGCAGGGCCGCGAACCACTGGATATCGGGCACGTCGGACCGCGTCAGCGAGGCCGTGCCGACCAGCCGATCGGCCGCGAGTTCGGTGCGCACCTTGTCGACCCACCCGTGCTCGTCCTTCGCCTTGCGTTCGAGGAACACGGTCGACGATTCGCCGTAGCGCCGGATGCGAAGTTTGGCGCGGCCGTGGATCGGGCAGCGTCGATGCACCGCAAGATCCGGGGTGTCGAAGTAGACGCTGTGCACGGCGTAACCGCCATCGCCATGGCGATCGCGCGCCAAAAGGGCATCGAGCGCATGCACCAGATGCGCTTCCGATCCTGCCGGGGCTTCGAACTTGCGCTCCCACCCGCGACGCACGCCGGTCGGCGTCGTCATCGAGGGCCCATCCACGCCGCAAGGCACGCCACGGTCCATGTGGACCGCACCGTTGCAATCGGCGTGCCGCAAACCGGCGTCCGAACGGCGGGGAGAAACGCTCGCACGGCGCCATCCTACGCCATCTCCCGGGGGTGCGTCCATCGCCGGGCAGGGCGGGGAAGCGTATAATCGCCCCATGCGCGAATGGCCGATGGCGGGGGGACCCGCGGGGAACTGGACGACGAACGAGCGGGGACCGGTGGCATGGAGCGTTGCCCGGGGCGAGGGCGTCGTGTGGCGCACGGAACTCCCGGAAACCGGTCAGAGCGGCATCGCCCTCCACGGGGGGAAACTCTTCCTCAACACCATGCGTCCGCTCGCCGATACGGGTTCGCGCAAGGACGGCGGGGATGTGGTGGGACGGTGCCACGATGCGCGCACCGGGCGCGCGCTTTGGTCGGTGGACCTGCCCGCCACCGAGGAGAGCCCGTACGCCTACGGCTTTTCCGACGCCTCCTCGCCCACGCCGGTCGTGGACGCGCGCGCCGTGTGGTTCGTCAATGCGGCCGGCCACATTGTTTGCACCGACCACGCCGGCCGGGTTCGGTGGCGCCGCCGCTGGGCGCCCACCACCGGACGACCGTTCAACAAGCAGTACGAGCCCATCCTCGCCGCCGGCGCCTTGCTCAATGTCGAACCGCGCGATCCGGGCGACCCGTTGCGCGAGCGCGATCCCTGGAACTACCTGCGGGCCTTCGATCCGCAAACCGGCGCACCGCTGTGGGTATCGGAGGATGCGCTGACGCACTACAACACGCCGGTGCTGGGGCGTACCGGCGACGGACGCCCGGCGGTGCTGATGGGGCGCGGCGGTTACCACGACGTTCCCGAGGCCCCCGTCGGACTGACATTGACGAGCCTGGCTCCGGGCGAGGCCGGCAAGGCGATCTGGCGGTACCGCGCCGCTGGCAAGGCCCAGTACAACATGCACTGGAATGCGCGCCATGCGTTTTGGATCGATCAGGACGCGGCGACGCACACCTTGATCGACGCGCGCGATGGCAAGCCGCTGCGGACCGATCGTCTCGATCGCGCGGCCACGTGGCGCCATTGGTCCGATGGCAAAATGGTGGTGGAGCGCAACGTTGGTTTCAAGGAACGCGGGGTGACCGTTTTCCCGGCGTGGTTCACGAACTCGGTCGTGGGCGGATACCACTGGTTTTTGTGCTTTTCGAACCCGGAGCCTGCCTACGGAATCGGCCCGTGCGGGCCGCTGCACTGCGTCGGGCGCGTGCATCTGGGCACCGGCGCCGTCGAGTATCTTGAGTTGCCCACGGCGCCGGGCGGCGCGTACGGCACCAACGTGCCCGCGGGCACGGTCAACGCGCGGGGAATCGACGTGGCGTCGGATCCGCGCAGCCGCCGCGACGGATGGCACTGGGTGTTCCTCGGGTCTCCGTTGGTGGCCGCAGGTCGGATTTACTGGACGCTCCAGAACGGAGTGACCTTCGTGGTGGACGGCAACGCACGGGTGCTCGACGAACGGGCGGTCCTCGGCGTGTCGGATCTCGGGGCTCTCGGCGCCACGTGGAGCCTGGGCACGCCCACGATTTCGGGCGGGCGCATGTACCATCGGACGCTCCGCGAGTTGCTCTGCATCGGGCGCTGATTCGAGGATTCGGCGCTACGGCTTCGCCGACCGTGCGGGCCCGAGCCGGTACAGGATCGCCGCGAGGATGCCTTCCGGGGTGTCCGTCGGTAGCACGCATACCGCTTCGTCCGCGGGGGGAGGCACCAGCTGTCCGAGCAGCAGCTGCGTATGCGCTTCCCACGCAGCCCGCTTTTCCGGACGGCTCGAGCTCCGTCGTTGACGTTCGCGGATCGTGTCGACCGGTGTGTCCACGTAAATTGCAAGGAATCCGGCACCGGCGGCATCGGCCAATTCCGCCATCGCAACGCGGTTGCGCGGATCCACCATGAGATCGTCGAACAACACGCTGCGGCCGGCTGCGAGGTGCTCCCGTGCGGCCCCCCGCGCCAGCGATTGGATGGCTTTCCAGCTCTCGAATTTGCCGGCGTGCGGCATTTCGCGCTCGACCCGGGCGATGTAGAAATCGGCCTCCACGATCACCGCGTCCAAAGGACCGGACAGCGCGCGGGCGAGGGTCGACTTGCCGGCGAACGACAATCCGCAGAGCAGGTAAAGGACGGGAGGGGGCATCGGCATTGTGGAGGTCCTCCCATTATGTGGTGGCTCGGAGGTCCGGCGGCCCGGCGCGTGCGTCGCCAAAGCACGAAAAAGGCCGATGCGTGCCCCCGCACGCATCGGTCGATGCCGTTGGATTACGTTGCCGGATCCGCGTTAAAACTTGGTTCCGAGCATGAACGTGCCGATCATGCCGTCGTGGGAATCCGTGTAGGAACGCAGTTCCACGAAGAATTTGTTGGTGAACTCGTACCCGAGGCTGCTCGACGAGATACCAAAGGCGTCAACGCCACCCACGCCGATGCCGAGCCCCATGCCGTAGTACGCCTTGCCGAACCCGCCGAAGCGCCATCGGTACTCCGCGGAGAGCAGCGCGAGCGGTTTTCGAATCGCCTCGGACAGGCGGTTTTGAAACAAGGTCGTGGGGGTCTCCGTGGGCCATCCCGACTGCCCGCGCGACGTCAGCTGGAGCGTGGCGACGGCTTCGTGGCGCGTCGGGCGGAAGAAGCTGTAGGAGTATGCGAGGCTGCCGCCGGTCTTTTCCAGTCCCAGCGCCTTGACCTGATCACGGAACCCCTTGTCGGTGGCATCCCAGGCCCACGAACCGATCGACACGCGGTGCTTGGGACCGCCGGATTCGAGGTAGTCCTCCGCGTGCGCCACGCCCGCCGTCAGCGTCGACACCATCGCGGCCGCAGGGACCGCCCATCGCCAGTGCATTGTTTTCTCCCGGTGCGGACGCTTCGGGGGGAGTGCCCCATGCGATCGTCCGCGACGTGCCACTAATCTATCGCGGGCGTTGCCCGTTCCCATCGTCCAAACGACGGAATTCGCGGCTGCGTTCAGATTCCGTAGTACGCGCTTGCATTGTCGTGGAAGAGTTTGCGCCGTTCGGATTCGGACGCGTCGTCCACGATGGCGTCGAGCGCCTCCACCCACTTTCGAAACGTTGCGGTCTTGTTGCACACCGGCCAGTCGCCACCGAACATCACGCGATCGGGTCCGAAAACATCGATGGCGCGGCGCACGATCGGGCGGAGTTCCTCGGCGATGTCGCGGCCGGCCGGTACGGTTTTGACGATGCCCGAAATCTTGCAAACCACGTTCGGACGCTTGGCGATCAGGGCGATATCGCGTTCCCATTGCTTCTGGTGGGGGTTGCGGGCCGCTCCGTTGCCGCAGTGGTCCAGCACGAATCGCGTGTCGGGGCAGAGGCCCGCGAGTTTCGCTCCATCGGCGAGCTCGGCCGGGCGCATGCAAAGATCGAATGTTTTCCCGAGGGTTCCGCAGAGGCGCATCGCCTTGACGTACGGATCGGTCAGGCAGAGTCCCGGTTTGGCGTCGGGCACTTGCAGCACCTGCCGCACCCCTTTGATGTGCGGATTCTTCGCGAAGCCACGGAGATACCGTTCGAATCCCGGGGTCGCGGGGCGCGCGGAAACCACCGCCGCCCGCATCACGGTTTTGCCCGATTTGCACAGACCGGAAACCCAATCGGCTTCCTCCTGCTGCTGCGAAACCGCGACATCCACCTCCATGTACACGGTTTTGACCACGTTCAGGCCCTCCGTCTGCGCCGCGTATTCCTTGAGCGTCGACCGCGTGTTGATCTTCTCCTCGCCGGGGAGGGCCAGCCAGGGCGGTTTGAAGCGCACGAGATCCCACAGGTGCTGGTGGGTATCGACGATGGGCAGGTGCTCGATCGGGGTACGGGGCATCTTCGCTCTCCTAACCGGTCCAAAGCCGGGGGGATGGACGAGTGTAACGCCGCCCACGGACGCGGGCAAGCCTAGGAAGATTCGTCGTTGTCGACGCGCCCGAGGGCGGAGGAAATGCGCCCGAACAGCGCGGTCATCGCCCGGGTTTCGCTCGCGTCGAGGTCCGCGCGCGCGAGCCATGCGGCCACGGTACGCGCGGCGCCGACCGGGGAGCCGGGTCGTCGAAATCCGCTCAGGTCCATGGACCGCTCCACCAGCGTGGCGAGCACGCGGGATTCCTCCGGCGTGGGAAGCGCCTCGGCGTTGGCGGGGATTGCGGTCGGAGAGGGGGCACGGGTGAGTTCCCACAAGGCCACGAGCACCGATTGCGCCAGATTGAAACTGGGGAACTCGGCCCGGGTCGGGATGCGGACCACGTGGCGGCACCGATCGAGGTGCGCATTGCGCAAATCGTCGTCCTCGGGACCGAACACCAGCGCCGCGGTGCCGGGACCTCCCGTGCGGGCTTGGGCGGCCCAAGCGACGACATCGGTGCGGCGATTCGCCGGGATGCCTTCGCGCAGCGCGAATCCGGCGACCGAATCGCAATCGTCGATGGCCTCCTCGAACCTGTCGACGATGCGGCAGGCGGCCACGATCGATGCCGCGTTGCGTGCGGTGACCCCCGCCTGTTCGGGATCCCAGTTGCGCGGCGCCACCAAAGCGAGGTCGGAAAACCCCAGATTGGCCATGGCGCGCGCCACCATCCCGACATTGCGCGGGTCGCGCGGCTCCACAAGAACGACGCGGAACGTGGGCACGGATGTGGTCGGCCGACTAACCGCCTTCTTCCTTGGGGCTGTATTCCCGCTTGGAGAAGACGATCAGCGCGACGCCGAGGCCGACGAGGACCGTGGCCGCCATACCGATCCACGCTTGGGGACGGGTGATCACCGCGGGCTCGAACGAGAGCAGTTGGTTGGTGGGATCCATCGAACCGGTGGTGGCGTCCGAGGTTTCCTTGAGATGGGGGGCCAGCACCCGCAGGTGGGCCATCACCGAAAGGCGCGCGAACCCACCGGGAAGCACCGAGACCAGATTTTCCCAGCCCACGGCGAAGAGCAGCGAGAAGAGGAGCGCGAAGAGTTGCCGGGGGAGGATGGTGGCCAGCAGGACGAAGAGGGCGCAGTAGGCGGCGGCGCCCACCGGCAGGATGCGCAGGTCCGCGACCACCTTTGGGCCGAAGTCGAGGCCGAACACCGCGAGGGCGAGGCAGATCGCGCTCACGCACACGGTGCCGCTCACCAGGATCCACGCCGCGATGGTTTTCGCGAGCAGGATGCGCCAACGCGGAAGCGGGCGGGTGAGCAGGTAGACAATGGTCCTGCCTTCGATTTCCCGGAGGAGCGCATTGGTTCCGTGCACCACGCACAGGATGGTGAGGATGAACCCGAAGATCATGTTGGCGGCGATCGAGTTGTAGGTCTCGGCCGCATCGAAACGCTCGGGCTCCGCCAGCGACTTCCACGTGAACCCGACGAGGGCCGGAAGCAGCACCAACAGCACGGTGATCGCGAGCCGGCGCGGACGCAGTGCGTCGCGGAAGGCATTGAGCAGAAGTTGAAGGTCGCTCACCGGGTCAGCGCTCCTGCACCAGATAGCGGAACACCGCTTCGAGGTTGTTGTCGGGGGCGTGGAGGCGCTCCACCGCGAAACCGCCTCCGAGCACCAGATCGGGCAATTGGGCGTAGAACCGATCGGGCTGCGATGTTTCCACCGACATCCAGTTCGGGCGATCCGGATCGAGGCGCGCTCCGAGAACGGTGTCCGACGCGATGAGCGTGGCGGCGAGTTCGCGCGGTCGATCCACCGTGAATTCCACGCGGTGCGGATGGCGATCCATCAGGTCGCGGATGCCCCCGATGTCGCCTTGTGCGAGGAGTCGGCCCTTGTACATCACCACGATGCGGTCGGTGATCTGCTCCACTTCGTAGAGGATGTGGCTCGAGACCAGCACGCACTTGCCCTGTGCGGCCCACGCCTGCATCCAGCCGACCATCTCGCGCCGGCCGACGGGGTCGAGCCCGTTGAGCGGTTCGTCGAGCACCACCAGGCTCGGGTCGTGGACGAGCGCCTGCGCCACCTTGATGCGCTGTCGCATTCCCTTGGAATACCCGCCGAGGCGCCGGTCGCACCGGTCGGTCATGCCGACCGTTTCAATGGCGTGGGCGACCCGATCGTGCAGTTCCGCACCCCGGTACCCGTTCATCGTCGCGAGCAATGTCACGAATGCCCGGCCCGTCATTTCCTCGTAGAAGTGGTCGATTTCCGGGCAATATCCCAGCCGGGCGGCCACCGAGGGATTGGCGAACGGGTCGAGGCCGAACACGCGAACCCGACCCGTGGTTGGCCGGATCTGCCCGGTGATGAGTTTGAGCAACGTGGACTTGCCGGCACCGTTGGGGCCCAGCAGCGCGGTGAGGCCGGCCGGCAGTTCGAAACTCACGTCGTTGAGGCCGATCACTTGACCGTACCAACGCGACGCGCGTTCTAGGGTGACCAGCACCGACGCGGAATCCGGGGTCATCCGCCCACGATCTCCACGGCGCGCACCTTGGCGGCGGCCGCACCCACCGGCACCAGGATGAGCGCACCGGCGAGCAGCGCCAGCGGAACCGGCGACGGCGACTCGGCGCGTCGGCGGATCTGCGGGGGCGGGATCACCTTCACGTAATTCGGATCCACATCGTACAGGAGGCACCCGATGCCGTTGGAGACGCCGCCCACCGACATGCAGGTGATGGTCACGGCCCGGCGATTCTGCGCCTTCGTCGCCTTGTCGAGGTCCTCGTCGAGCATCACCCGGTTGAACAGGACCGATCCGATGGTGGCGGTGACGGCCGCCCCGGTGACGGTCAGCAGGCCCGCGTAGGCTGCCCCGGCCATGGCGGGGGAGCGCGAGTAGCTCGATATTCCCAGGATCAGGCTGCTGTGGATCGCCGCCGGAATCAGCGTGGCGGGAAAGATCCGAAGCACCAACGTCGGGTTGTCGGTGAAGAAGCCTTCGCTGAAGTAGGTGGTCAGGTAGAAGAGGTAGAGCAGCAGCGAGGGCAGCAGGGAAACCGAGCCGATCAGGATGAAAAGGCCCATCCATTTTCCGAGCAGGTAGTCGCCCTTGGTGACCGGCTTGCTCAAGTACACGAGCAACGCGTTGGCGCGATTGTCCGCGGCGACGCTGCCCGAGCCCACCACCAAGGCGATCAGGAACGTCGGGAAGAGGTTGAGCCACCAGAGCGCGCTGGCGAGGCTGTCGGAGTAGAGGTTGCCGTGCCCTTTGAAAACAATGAATTCCCGAGCCTGCGGGGGCACCATGCCCGAGAAGTTGCGAGTCAGGAACGCCACGAGGCCGTGGAGCAGGAAGATCAGCACCACGATGCCCACGAGTATCCAGTAGCCCGGCTTGCGCGCGTTCGTGCGCAGCACGGCCAGCGCCACCGGCCACCAACGGAATCGTCGGTCCTTGAGCGGCCCGTCGTAGTTGCGGTAGGTCAGGTCGGAGATGCGCGCCGTGGCGACTTCGGGTTCGCTCATTTCCCGCTTCCTTCGTCCGTTTCGCCGATCGCCTCCAGGAAAACGTCCTCGAGGCTGCGCAGGGCGGCGCGAAACGCGCGAACCTGCACGCCGCTCTCGCGTGCCGCTTCGAGGATGGTGGAGCCCAGTTTCGCCGGATCGGGGTCGCCGTCGAACGCGAAACGCAGGTGGCTGCCTTGTCGGTGTTCGAGCACGCCGCCGCGGTCGGCCATCGCCGCCACGAACCGCTCGTCGTGGGCGCGCAGATCCACTTCCATCCGCGTGCCTCCCGTGGCGCGCAGGTCGGCGATGGGCCCTTGGCGGACCACTTCCCCGCGGCGCAGCACGATCGCAGAGTCGCAGGTGCGCTCGATATCCGGGAGCAGGTGCGACGACACCACCACGGACAAACCCTTTCCGTGGGAAACGTCCTTCACCAGCGCCAGCATCGCATCGCGCCCCTCCGGATCCAACCCGTTGGTCGGTTCGTCGAGGAACACCAAACGCGGCCCGTGCACCAGCGCCTGCGCCAACTTGATGCGCTGCTTCATGCCGGTGGAGTAGGTTTCGACGTTGCGATACCGGGCTTCCCCGAGGCCGCAGTATTCGAGCACCTCGTGCGCACGTCGCAGCGCCTGGGCCGCCGGCATTCCCGCGAGCTCGCCCGCGTACGCCACGAAAGTCACCGCGTTCATGCCGGGAATATGGCAGTCCTGCTCCGGCATCAGCCCGATGCGCTGGCGGATCGCCGGCCCTTGCGTGGCCACATCGTAGCCAAGCACCTCGGCGGTGCCCGCCGCCGGATGCACGAAACCGAGCAGGGTTTTGATCAACGTGGTCTTGCCGGCGCCGTTGGGGCCGAGCAGGCCGACGCACCCTTCGGGTATGTCGAGGGAAAAGCGGTCGAGGACCGTGCGCGGGCCGTACCGCACCACCAGGTCGGCAACCCGGGCGATCGGCGCGGGATCGGAGAGAAGCGGCGCCATGCGTTCCCCGCAAGCATACCAC
>JBJTRZ010000417.1:0-6606 GCA_046076415.1 Armatimonadota bacterium | reverse complement strand
GCCTGCTGCTTGGTGTCGGGCAGGCTGGAGTCATCGAACGCCCACGGTTGCGGGTACAAACCGCCCCGCGACGGCAGGCCGCTCGCACGTCCGGCTTCCGCGAGCGCGATGAACTCCGCGGGATAGGAGAGCGACGCGAGCGTGGTGGTTTCATTGAACCCGAAATCCGAGTTCGCAAGATACCAATCGCGCTGCGACGCGCCGGGAAGATTCGATTCGTTGTGGTTGTTGCCGTAGTCCGTCGTGAACCAACGTCCGGGGCCGGCGGCGGGCCAGGCCGGCGCGGACGGGCATTTGAAGATGCCGCTGTTCTTGATATACGGCTCGAGTTTGGTCCGGTAGCTGAACGGAGCGCGAGCTTCCAGTGTGTCCGGCGTGCCGGCGGGAGCGGTCCGCTCGGTGACATGCGGATAGAACGTCTCGTCGTAATCCTGCAGGTACATGCTCAGCGCGAGTCCGAGTTGCTTTACGTTCGAGAGGCACGCCGTTTGCCGCGCCTTTTCGCGGGCTTGCGCGAACACCGGGAAGAGGATCGCCGCGAGGATGGCGATGATGGCGATGACGACGAGCAATTCAATGAGCGTGAACGCCCGGGTCGGGTTGAAGGGTCGCATGAATAGGTTCCTTTGAAGGGTTTTCCGCACCAGCGGATTTCGGGCGACGTCCTCCCGTTTTCGGGTCGGCTCGCATGGGGTCAACGTAGGCGAATCTTTTCGGTTCGATCGATCTGAACCACGATGCCGTCACGGATTTGCAGTTGAACGGTACCGTGGCGAACGCTCCGTATGGCGGCTTCGATGGCCGACCAAGGTATCGGATCCGCGGGTTCCGGCGGAGGGGTGGCGGGGGTCATGGTGCTCCTTTCATTACCGTTTGTCCCGGCGCGAGAACTCGGGCAGGCGCTCGGTCCCGATCCTCCCTGGGCCGAAGGCTGCGAGCCAAGGCGCCAACACGTATCCTCGCCCTCGATCTGCAGTACGAATCCGTCCTGCAACCGCACGCGCAACACGCCCGTATGCATCGCGAAAACACGATTTCGGATCCAAGCAAGGGGTTCGAGCCGGCTCGGGCCTTGCGCGGTGCCGATCGGCCGTTCGTTCCGAACTGAGTGCGAAAAGGAAGAGTTCTGGACCATGGCGTTCACCGTGCGAACAAGTCCGCCAGCGACGCGGCGCCCTTTCGCAGATAGCCCAGCTCCTTGGCTCGGTCGGCAAACAAAAGGATGCTTTCCTCGAGCCGGTCGGTGGTGATTTCCGTCCGCTCGAACGACGATTGCAGGATGGCGTCCGGAATCTTTTTCCCCGCGTTGAGTTCGGCTATCTTTTCTCCAACGATGCGCCGGGCCCGCTCGGGGTCTTTCGCGAAAGCCTCCACGGACCGTCGGTGCGCTCCGAGCAGTGCTTCGACGAGGTCCGGATGCTCCTCGGCGAACGCCGTGCGAACAATCACCACCGCCGTGCTGAATCGTTTCCCGGGCCACAACGTTCGCTCGTCGAGAACCAGCCGCGCACCCAGTTCGCGCTCGAGGCGGCTGACCCATGGTTCCGGCAACCAGGCCGCGTCGATTTCCCCGCGCTCCATCCGCACCAAGGCATCGGCGGGAGCGAACTGCAGCACGTCGACGCTTCCCCCCTTGTCCTTCGACTCCAATCCCGCTGCACGAAGGGCCGTCCTCAGCGAAATATCCTGACTGCCTCCCGTTTGGGGTACGGCGATCCGCTTGCCCGACAGATCCTTTATTCCCGAAATAGGGACGCCTTTGCGCGCCGCGAGTCCCGCCCCGCCGGAAGCGGCGCCCGAGACGATGCGGAGGGCTTTCCCACCGGACTTTTCGTAGCCGTTGATCGCCGGGCCGGGTCCGATGTAGCCGAAGTCCACCTCGCCCGCGAAGAGCGCTTCGATTTCGGCGGGCCCGGCCGAGAAAACGTGCTCCTCCAGGACTCCCTTCGAGCCCAGCGCGTCGTGGAACGCCCCGCTGGCGGAGGCGTGGAGCGCGGCGGCATGGGTGATGTTGGGGAAGAACGCCACGCGCACCGTGGGCGGTCCCGACGCCTTTTGGGCGGATCGGGGGCATCCGGCGGCCAGCGCGACGATGGCGAGGCCAATCGGCAGGCACAGGATTCGGCGACGATGCATACGGGTGAATTCCTTAAACATTGGTAAATTCGACCGAAATTGTCAACTTTTGGACATCGTCCGGCGCTTCCCGGTCCGCGGATCGGGCGGGTGCCCGACCGCTGACCGGGAGCCCGCGCTTCAGGCGGTTCCCGCGGGCGTGTCTCCCCGGGCGGGCACATCGGGCGCCCCGACTATGGTCGCCACTCCCAAATGGGCGTCGAGTTCCTCGTTCGTATGCCGACGGATCCATGCGGGGAACTCTTCGTCGCCGCTCGCACCCGCCTTGTACGCCTCGAGCAGATTGCCCAGCGCCTTGGAGACCTGTTCGGCGGGAACCTTTCGGTGGATCGCACGGGTGAACGAGCGGTCCTTCCCGAGGCGCCCACCGAGATGGATGTCGTAGGCCTCGACCTGCGACCCATCGGCAAGCCGAGCCTTGCACCCCTGCAGGCCGATGTCGCCCACCGCATGCTGGGCGCATCCGTTCGGGCACCCGTTCATATTGATGCGCAGGTTCCGGTCGAAGGAAACCCGGGATTCCAAATCTGTGACGATCTGGATCATGCGCGCCTTGGTCTCGGTAAGGGCGAGGTTGCAGAACTCGTTGCCCGTGCACGCGATCGCCCCGCGCCGAACCGGATGGCCGTCCCATCGAAAACCCGCCGCGGCGAGGTCGCGTTGCGCTCCCTCGAGATTCGCCTCGGGAATTCCCGGCAAAAGGATGTTCTGCATGTGGGTGTTGCGCACTTCGCCGCATCCCCAGCGGTCCGCGATGTCGGCCAACGTGTGGAGTTGGTCCCCGGTCACCCGGCCCGTCAGCACGCACAGCCCGATCCAATGGAGGTCTTCCTGCTTTTGTCGGTGGATGCCCACGTGGTCGCGGTAGACATTGCCGGGTTCGATGTCGGGGACCCCGCGGCGAGGATCGTACCCGAGCGATTCGACAAGCTCGGTCCGCACCTTCTCCGCACCCCAGTCCGCCACCAGGAATTTCAGTCGGGCGTGGGTTCGCCGATCCCGGAATCCGTGATCGCGGAACAGTTTCGTGACCGCGATCGCCGCATCGAGAGCCTGATCCGCGGAGAAGAACATATCGAGCCATTGGCCGAAATGCGGTTGGGTCGAAAGCCCGCCGCCGATCCGCAGCCCGTAGCCGGTCTCGCCCGTGCGCGGGTCGCGGGTGCCCACAAGCGAAAAACAGTGGATCTCCGGCTGGACGCACTGCTCCGGGCAGCCGCTGACGGCGAGTTTGTACTTGCGGGGAAGATTGGAATATTCCGGGTTGCCCAGGAAGTGCTCGTGGATCGCTTGAACGGCGGGGCGCGAGTCGAGGTATTCGTCCGGGTTGAGGCCGGCGACCGGGCAGGCAACCACGTTGCGCGCGATATCGCCGCAGGCACCGATGGGGGAGATGCCGACCGACTTCAACTCGTCGACAATTTCCGGGAAATCGTGCACCGTGAGCCAGTGCCACTGGTAGGTCTGCCGCGTCGTTACATCCGCGATGCCGCGCGCCTTGCGGTTGGTGATCCGCGCGATGGCGCGCAATTGGTCGCTCGTGTGGATTCCGCCGGGGACCTTGATGCGCATCATGAAATGGCCGGCTTTGGGAACCTGTTGGTAGACGCCGTACCACCGCATGAGGTAAAAGTCGTCGTCGGAAATGGCGTCGTAGCCCTGCTCCGCGTAGCGCAGGATGTCGTCCCACACCGCGAGCCCGTCCTTGCGCGCCTTGATGGCTTCCTGCTTGCTGACCTTCACGAAGTTCCGCCTCGGTTCCCGCGATTGCGGGCCTTCCCTATCGACCGTTCAATCCATAGTAAACCGGTCGTATTTAAAGGGAATCCTATCGGGCGGGGGGCGCCGTGTCAAGGGCGGGCTCCGCGGCACGGCGTTAGAATGGGGCATGCGTCCCGTACACCGATGTGCCCTGACCGTCGTGCCGTCGTTGCTCCTCCCGTGGATCGCCGCCGCCGTCCCCCAGGACGCACCGGGAGCCGTCCAGTTCGACAAGGAAATCCGTCCGGCGGTGACCACCTACTGCCAGCCGTGCCACGGGGCGGACTCCGCCTCGGGCGGCATTCGATTCGACCGATTCCCGGACTCCGCGTCGGTCGCCCGCGACACCGCGCTGTGGCGCAAGGCGCTGCGGGCGGTGCGGGAAAGGACGATGCCGCCCCAGGGGGCCCGGCGCCTGCCCACCGGACTCGCCACCCGCATCGTCGAACCACTGGGCCAACTCGTGGAACACTTCGATTCCCGGCAAGCACCCCGAGACCCGGGGCGCGTGGTGCCGCGAAGGCTCAACCGAACCGAATACAACAACACCGTGCGCGACTTGCTGGGCGTGGACACCCGCCCGGCCGACCGGTTTCCCGCCGACGGCGGGGGAGGCGGCGGGTTCGACAACAATGCGGACACGCTGTTCCTACCGCCCGTGCTGATGGAGAAATACCTTGAGGCCGCCGGCGAACTCCTCGCCGCCGCCCCGGAAGCGCGGATCATGCCGGTTTCGCCCGGGGGCAAGCTCACCGCCCGGTCCGCCGCCGCGCAAAACCTTCGGCGATTCGCCGCGCGCGCCTACCGGCGGCCGGTCCGGACGGACGAAATCGCACGCTTGCTGGCCGTTTACGATCGCGCCCGCTCGGCCCGAATCGACCACCGATCCGCCACCCGACTCGCCCTGAAGGCGGTGCTCGTTTCCCCGAATTTCCTGTTCCGGGCCGAAACCGATCCCGGCAACGGCGGGGCCGTCGCCCTCGGCGATTACGAACTGGCGTCGCGGCTCTCGTATTTCCTTTGGTGCTCGATGCCCGACGACCGACTCTTCGCGCTTGCGGCGGCGGGAAAGCTGCGCGAGCCCGATACCCTGGCCGCTCAGGTGCGCCGCATGCTGGCGGATCCAAAATGCGTGGATTTCGCCGACGCATTCGCTGGACAATGGCTTCGCACCCGGGAAATCCTCGAGACCGCCCAGCCGGATACCGGGAAGTTCCCCGAATTCACGCCCACGTTGCGTCGCGCGATGTTCGATGAAACCGTGGCGTTCTTCCTTTCGGTGGTCCGCGACAACGCCCCCGCCATCACGCTGCTCGATGCGGATTACACCTTCCTGAACCGGGAACTGGCTCGGCATTACGGCCTCCCCCCGGTCGAAGGGGATGCGCTCAGGCGCGTCCGGTTGCCGGACTCCCGTCGGGGAGGAGTCCTCGCCCAAGGAGCCGTTCTCACCCTCACGAGTTACCCGCAACGCACCAGCCCGGTGCTGCGCGGGAAATGGATCCTCTCCGAGATCCTCGGAGCTCCCCCGCCTCCGCCGCCGCCCGTGGTCGCCACCCTGCCGCCGGACGACCGGCCCAAGGAGGGCCAAACCCTTCGGCAACGACTCGAAGCCCACCGCGCCAAACCCGAATGCCGGAGTTGCCACGAACGCATCGACCCGCTGGGGTTCGCCCTCGAAAACTACGACGCGATCGGACGCTGGCGCGAGGACATCGGTGGGGTGAAGGTCGACGCGGTCGGGACGCTCTCCACCGGGGAGCGCTTCGAAGGCCCCGTTGAACTCAAAAGGATACTCCGGGCACGCGAGGCCGACGTCGCCCGCAATATCGTGGAACGCATGCTGGCCTACGCGCTCGGGCGGGGCCTGGAACCCGCCGACCTTCCCTCCGTTCGGAAAATCGTTTCCGATGCCGCGCCCGGAGGCTACCGGACCGGTGACCTGATCACCGGAATTGTCCGCAGCCTTCCCTTCCGCTACCGCAAGGGCGAGGAGGCGAAGGCCGCCCTCGCGACGAAAGAAACCCCATGAAGCGCTTGCCGAACCCTGCCCTCCGGGCACTTGGGGCCACATTGGCCCTGCTCCTCCTCGTCGCGCCCTCGCTCGCCGCAAAGCCAAAATTTCAATCGATCTTCGACGGGAAATCGCTTGCGGGGTGGAATCTGGTGCACCCTTCCGGCCGGGGCTATGTCGTCGAGAATGGCGAACTGATCTGCCCGGCCGATGGGGGAGGCAATCTCTTCACGGAGCGTGAGTACTCCGATTTCATCCTGCGGTTCGAGTTCAAGGTGAGCCCGGGCGGAAACAACGGCGTCGGCCTGCGCGCACCGCTCGAAGGCGACGCCGCGTACGTGGGCATGGAATCCCAGATCCTCGACGATGATTCGCCCCAATATGCCAGCCTCGAACCCGGCCAATACCATGGGTCGATCTACAAAGTGCTTCCCGCGCGGCGCGGCGCGACCCGGAAGGCCGGCGAGTGGAACCGGGAAGAGATCCACGCGGTTGGTCGGCACATCAAGGTCGTGCTCAATGGCAAGGTGATCGTCGACGGCAACCTCAACGATGTCTCCGATCCGGCGACCCTGGCCGCGCACCCGGGTATCCTGCGCGCCACCGGCCATGTCGGCTTCCTCGGCCACGGTTCCGACGTGCGCTTCCGAAAGATCGAGATCGCGGATTTGGCCAAACCGGTTGGCGACAATGTC